>JAEDFM010000024.1 GCA_016292805.1 Treponema sp.
CTTTCGCCAATGAAGTCATAACGCACCTTAAACACATGTACAAACACCGCTTCACTTTGAAGAACGATGTTGTATCTAAGCGTTATGAGCTGACTAAAGAAGAGCTTGTACAGAGAATTAATCTGCAGAATGATTTGCAGACTAGCGACCTTTGTATAAGAGGTGCTACAAACAAGTACAGACCACCAGTATTTAAAGTAAATACTCGTTTCTCGTACTTTGCTAACGGTGAGGTTAAGACCGAACTTTTAGACACTGTCCGCGGTAAAGATGTTTTCATCTTCCAGGATGTTGAAAACCACGAAGTTCTTGAATTGAACGGTGGTAAGAACAAGGTTGTCATGACTGTAAATGATCATGTTATGTCTCTCCTTGTTACTATTGATGCTGTTCGTATGGCAGGTGCTGCAAAAATCTCTTTGGTTGTTCCAGCATATCCATATTCTCGTCAGCACAAAAGAAAGGGTCGTGAAGGACTTACTGCAAGTCTCTTAGGCCACATTTATGAAATGCAGGGCGTTTCTCGTATTATTACTTTGGATTTGCACTCTCGCGAAATTCCTAATGCATTCTCTCGTTGTAATCTTGATAACCTTCATGCAAGTTATCAGATCATTCGCGAACTTAGTAAAATTGTTGACCTTACAGGTAAAACAGAAGATTTAGTAATTGTATCTCCAGATACAGGTGCTATTGATCGTAATAAGTTCTATGCTTCTGGACTTAAACTTCCATTGGCAATGATATATAAAGAGCGTGATTACTCAATTGTTACTCAGGATGCTCATTCTACAAATATTAAGTCTGTAAAACTCCTTGGCGACGTTAAGGGTAAAGTTGCATTCCTTGCAGATGATATGCTTGGAACTGGTGGAACTTTGCTTAAAGCTATGGAATTTCTTAAGAATCAGGGCGCTACAAAAGTTATTTGTGCAATCAGCCTTCCATTCTTTACAGGAAACGCCATTGAACAGTTTGACGAAGCTTACAAACAGGGCTTGTTCTACAGAATCATTGGTACTAACGCTGTTTATCACGAAGAACTTCTTAATCGTGAATGGTTCATCAGTACAGATGTTTCAGGACTTTTTGCAAATGTTATTACTCGTATTCATTACAATCAGTCTTTGAGCGAATTGCTTGATAACCGCAACATTATTGAAAAAGTGGTAAAACAGAGCCAGGAAAATAAATCAGCTGATAATTCAGCTTCAGAAGGTACAAACTAAGTCTAATGACTGAATATGTTCTTTCTGTGGACATTGGAACGACTTCACTTAAGGCAGGTGTTATATCTGATACGGGTGAAGTCGTTTTTGTTTGCAAAAAATCTTTCTTTGATAAAAACAGCCGCTTTGTTGCCGTAAAGTGGCTGCAGGCTTTAAAGTCTTGTATTAGAGCCTTTGAAAATCATTCAAAAAAATCCATAAAAATTTCTGCAATCAGTATTTCAGGAAACGGTCCTACAGTTGTAAGCTGTGGTGGTTTGACTATTCGCTGGAATGATAACTATAAAGTTGATCCTGCCAGAACAGGTGTTTCCCTGTTTTTACCAAAGCTGATTGCTTTTAAAGAACTATATCCTAAAGAATATAACCGTACTCAGTATCTATTTTCGGGTCCTGAATATTTTGTATATGAACTTACAGGTAATGCAATTACACTGCTGCCTGAACAGCGTTTTATTCCAGCATACTGGAATGATGATGTGTTAAAATCTGCGGAAGTTTCCATTCCTAGTCAAAAGCTTCCACCTTTTGTGGAGACTGGAAAAGAATGTGGAAGGCTTCTTAAAAACGCAGCTGAGTTTTTGAATCTGGAATCTGGTATTCCTGTTTATTGTGGAGGACCAGATTTTGTAGCTGCTTTAATTGGAACTGATACTTTACAGAAGGGTGCAATTTGCGACCGTTGTGGTTCCAGCGAAGGCTTGAATTTTTGTGTTAACAAATGGTTTTTGAACGAAAGCACACGAACTCTTCCTTCTGTTATTTCTGATTTATGGAATGTTTCATATTTAATTCCAAACAGCAGTAGACTTAAGGAAAATGAACGATTACAAAAAGTTGCGGAAGGAATTAAAATACTTAGAACGCTGGCTAAAGAAAATAATCTGGATTTTCCGGATAGAATTTTTGTTACTGGTGGTCAGTCAAAAAACAAGGCTTATCTTCAGCAAAAGGCAACAGCCTTACAGATGAAGGTTATGGTAAGTAACTGTAATGATGCAGAGCTTATAGGCGATGCTTGTGTTGCTTTTTATGGATTTGGAAAGTTTGATTCCATAAAAGCGGCTGCAGATAGTATTGTTAAAACAACTGTTATTTACGAGCCTGAAATACAGGATTAAATTATGAAGATTTATAAAGTTCCAGAGAACTTAAAGGCAATTATATTTGATATTGATTGCACACTTTACACAAATCAAAAGTATGCCATTGAACAGGTTGACTGTCAGATACGCGAATACGCCAGAGTAAAGGGGATTTCTGCAGATGCTGCACGCCGTAAGGTTGCAGACTACAGACGCCAGTATGCTATGGCTCACAACGGATCAAAAATAAGTCTTGGAAATACCTTGCTCAGTTTTGGAGTTCCAATCGAAAAGAGTATTGAATGGCGTGAAAAATTACTGGAGCCAGCAAATTTTCTTTCCTATGATGAAAAACTAGTAGAAACCTTACATCAGCTGGGACAGTATTACAAATTGATATGTGTTACAAACAATCCTATTATTCCTGCCCGTAAAACTCTTGATGCAATTGGTGTCTCTTCGTTTTTTAGTCAGATTGTAGGTTTGGATACCTGTCATAAATCAAAGCCTGCAATTGAACCTTTTATGACTGCAGTAGACTGGCTGGGTGTTAATACAGAAAACTGCCTTGCCATAGGTGACCGTTACGATATGGATGTTGCGCTGCCCTTGGAATTGGGAATGGGTGGCATTCTGGTAAGTGGTGTAGAAGAGGTTTATGATTTACCTTCAATACTTCTTAATTTTGATGATGAAGAGTAGTTTACAGACAGTTCAATTTCTGTAATGCAAATTTTGATTTTTTATGATAAAGTTAATGTAAATGGACAAAAGGGCATTTAAACAAAGTATTGAACTTACAAATGACGGAAGGTTGTCGCTTTTCTTTATAGGTACTGGTTCTGCTTTTTCAAAAACATTTCTACAGACTAATCTTATCCTTGTAAAAGGTGACCAGCATCTTCTTGTAGATTGTGGTTCTCTGTGTCCATATACAATGGATTTGCGGTTTAATTCAAAAATCCGAAATATTAAAAATCTTCTGGTTACCCATCCTCATGCTGATCATATTGGGGGAATGGAAGAACTTGCTTTTATTTCCTATTATGTAAACAAATCAAAGGTTAATTTAATCATAACTGACCAGTTTAAGAAAAAACTCTGGAACGAAAGTCTTAGGGGCGGAATGCAGTTCAGTGAAACTGGTAAAATGACTTTTGATGATTATTTTGTTCAGATTAAGCCAAAGCTTATGACAAAAAAGCCATTTCAAATTTGGGAATTAGATTTTGGCGGAATCAATCTTAAATTATTTAGAACACATCATGTAACAACTCATAAAGACAGCTTTAGAAACTCTCAGTTTTCTGTTGGCTTGATTATTGATGATAGAATATTGTTTACAGCAGACAGTCAGTTCCGACCTGAACAGCTGGAATGGATTTTCAGCAATTACAATATTGAAACAATTTATCATGATTGTGATATTTCGGGGACTTCAGATGGTGTACATGCAACTTACGAGCAGTTAAAAACTTTACCAGAGAACATAAAGTCAAAAATGTTTTTAACTCATTATACAAATAATGCAATTCGTATGGATGCAGTTGCCGATGGATTTGCAGGTTTTACGGAACCTGGTGTTTATTATGACTACAACTAAATTATTTTAATTGAGGAACTATAGATGAAAAAGATACTTGTTGCATCAACAAATCCCGTTGTTAATGAAACTGTAAAATCAGTTTGTTTTAAGTATTCTGCTTATTTTGATCCTTTGTTCTGTCCAGATACAGACGAAGCATTAAGCTTTATTGATTACGAGATTCCGGAAATTAAAATTCTTGATTTTACATCAGCTGATATTGATTGTGAAAAAATCTTAAAAGCAATTAACAGTGACCCTTGGTTGCATAATGGTGGAATTATTGCTGTTGTTCCAAGTCCTGTAAAAGTTCAGGAACTTGAAGATCAGAAAAATCCTAATATTCTTGCAGCCCAGACCTTGTATTCTTTTAAAGAAAACTTTGACCGCTTGCTTAGAATTCTGTGGAGCAATAAGCAGTTCCTCTTTAACCGTGGAATGCAGGAACGGGTAGGGGGTGTAGAAAAAGGTGGCTTTGTTTGTGGTAATGATCCTTTTGATACACGAATGTTTACCAGCTTCCTTGTAAACTATCTTTACTGTACAAACCGTATTTCTGAAGAGGGCCGCTATGCTCTTCAGACATCATTAATGGAACTTCTTACAAATGCTTTGGAACATGGTAACTGTAATATTTCTTATGATGAAAAAACAAAGTGTCTTGAAGCTGGTGGAAATGTTCTGGAGCTTATTCATGACCGATTAAAGGATCCAATTATCAGTGCACGTAAAATCCATATTGAATATGTAATCGGAAAAGAAAAATCTTCATTCAAAATTTCTGATGAAGGAAATGGTTTTGACTGGAAAAAGCGTATTGAACTAGAAACTCCCGATTTGGCTGAAACTCATGGTCGTGGTATTTTTATGACTAAAGGGCTTGTTACAGAGCTTAAATATAATGATAAAGGAAATGAAGTTTCTTTTGAAATTGAAAATCTTCACGACTCTTCAAACAATGTACCTCTCATTATGTCTTCTTTCAGTGTAGTAAAATACGATAAACATCAGATTGTATGTAAACAAAATGAACCTTCAAACGATTTATTCTTTATTGTTTCTGGTCAGTATGGTGTTTATGTAGACGGTAAGTTAATGTCGATTCTTACACCTAATGATATGTTTATTGGTGAAATGGCATTCCTTTTGAATGACCGCCGTTCTGCAACAATCATGTCTGCTGGCGAAGGTCAATTGATTCGTATTCCAAAATCTTCTTTCCTGAACCTTATCAGAAAGAATCCACACTACGGTATCTTCCTTTCAAAACTTCTTGCTCAGCGTGTTGTACGTCAGAATCATAAAACTCTGGAGCTTTCAAAACAGATAAAAGAACTTAAAGAACAACTTAAGTAGGGTTAAAAAGTAGAGGCTGCCTGTTAAAGGCAGCCGTTTTTTTAGAACAATCCAGAAATTATTCCGTTATCATCTACATCAATATTCAATGCAGCTGGAGCTTTTGGAAGACCTGGCATTGTCATAATATCACCGGCAAGGGCAACAACAAAGCCTGCACCTGCATAAAGCTGTACATCTCTAACAGGGAATGTAAAGCCACTTGGTGCACCAATAAGCTTTGGATCGTGGCTTATAGAATTCTGTGTTTTGGCAATACAGACAGGAAGCTTTCCATATCCATTTTCTTCAAAGGATTTTAGCTTTTTAAGCGCTGCTGGATCAATATCAATATCTTTTGCTCTATAGATTTCTGTGGCAATTTTACGGATTTTTTCTTCAAGTGGAAGATCCAATTCGTAAAGAGGATGGAAGTCTGCTTTTCCACTGTCCGCAATTTCTGCAACAACTTTAGCAAGTTCGGTAGTACCTTCGCCACCTTTTCCCCAGCCTTCAGAAAGAACTGCTGTAGAGCCATTCTTTGTACAAAGGTCCTGAAGTAATTTGATTTCTTCATCTGTATCTGTAATGAACTTGTTTACTGCAACAACAGCTGGAAGTCCAAACTTTGCAATGTTTTCAATATGGCATTTAAGGTTTTCAAAACCTCTTTCCAAAGCAGCACAGTCAGGTTTACTCAAATCTGTTTTTGCAACACCGCCGTGCATTTTAAGAGCACGAATTGTGGCAACAATTACAACTGCGCTAGGTTTAAGTCCTGCAGAACGACATTTAATATCAAGGAACTTTTCAGCTCCAAGATCTGCAGCAAAACCTGCTTCTGTAACAACATAATCGCCGCTACCAAGAGCACATAATGTGGCATTTACAGAGTTACAGCCGTGTGCAATATTTGCAAATGGACCGCCATGTACAAATGCAGGATTTTTTTCCAGAGTCTGTACAATGTTTGGTTTAATTACATCCTTTAAAAGTGCTGCAACTGCACCTGTGCATTTAAGCTGGCCGAAAGTAACATTTTCTTTAGCATAGTTCTGACCAATTACAATATTGTTTAATCTTTCTTTAAGTTCAGAAATTGTTTTAGAAAGACAAACAATTGCCATAATTTCTGACGCTACTGCGATTGTAAAATGGTCTTCGCGAGGAACTCCATGCATGCGTCCGCCCAAACCAATTGTAATATTGCGGAGTGCACGGTCGTTTAAGTCAACGCAGCGTTTCCAAGAGATTGTGCGGGAATCAATGTTCAATTCATTCCCCTGCTGTAAATGGTTATCTATAAGTGCTGCAATAAGATTGTTTGCAATAGAAATGGCATGAAGGTCACCTGTAAAGTGCAGATTGATTTCTTCCATAGGAACAATCTGTGCATAACCGCCACCGCAGGCACCACCTTTAACACCAAAACATGGACCAAGAGAAGGTTCACGAAGAGCAACAACAGTTTTCTTTCCAATTTTATTTAATCCGTCTGCAAGACCAATGGAAACTGTAGATTTTCCTTCACCTGCAGGAGTTGGAGTTACAGCAGTTACAAGAATAAGCTTACCAGGATTTTTTGAAGCCTTAGCTTGTAATGTCTGCAATTCGTCAAAAGTAATTTTTGCTTTATAAGGTCCATAAAGTTCCAGTTTATCAACTGGAATATCAATTTTAGCTGCAACATCAGTAATAGGATCCATTACATTTTTCTGTGCAATTTCAATATCTGTCATTGATTTTCCTCTTTGGATTATGATTATAGTTAGTGCATTTACAGTTCAAATTCCACCTTGCGGCCAGATTTGTTGTATTTAATGACTTCTACACCAGCTGTTTTCAACAGTTTTTTTGAAACTAAGTTCATAGGTGTTCCATCATATTTATCACAATCATAAATAACTGTTTTAATTCCTGCCTGAATAATTGCTTTTGCACATTCATTGCAAGGAAATAAAGTTACATAGATTTTTGTTCCATGAAGTGAACCACCGCGATAGTTTAAAATTGCATTTAATTCACTGTGAACAACATAAGGATATTTTGTATCTTCAGGGTTACCTTCCCGAGCCCATGGAAATAATTCATCTGAGCAGCCGATTGGGAATCCATTATAACCTACGGAAAGAATCTTATTTTCCTGGCTTACAATACAGGCACCAACCTGTGAATTTGG
This sequence comes from Treponema sp., assembly GCA_016292805.1. Lineage (GTDB taxonomy): Bacteria > Spirochaetota > Spirochaetia > Treponematales > Treponemataceae > Treponema_D. The sequence goes on from JAEDFM010000024.1 coordinate 7,414, forward strand.
ATCTTTGGAACGAAGTGCTGAAAGAGCAGCAATGCCCATAAAATATTCATCCCAGTTAATATAGTCTTTTCTTTTTTCAAACATAAAGTAAACCTTTTCTCTAATTTTATAGGAGAAAGGCTGGTTCTTCAAGATAGTATTATTCAGTTAGTTATGGAGTAAGTTAATTTCTTCCTGACTTAATTCTCTGTAGTCACCGGCAGGAAGAGATAAATCCAGCTGTAAATCACCCATAGAAATTCGTTTCAGAAAGATGATTTTATTACCTACAGCTGTAAACATTCTTTTTACCTGATGGTATTTACCTTCATGTATTGTAAGAATTGCCGTTTGAGGTCTGTCCCCCTGGTACGAACTGTTACCAAGATATTTTTCAGTCTGTTCTTCAGAAGCCCAGATTACAGCTGCAGGTTCGCATTTAAAGCCTGGTTCATTATCATCAGGTCCAACTTCTATGCCGTCTGCAAACTGCTGTTCAATCTGTTTTCTATGTTCCTCAGATTCAGAATGCTCAAGTATACAAAAATAGGTTTTGTCTACATGGGACTTTGGAGAAATAAGACGATGAGTTAATGCTCCGTCGGTAGTAAAAAGAAGGAGACCTTCAGTATCCATATCAAGACGGCCTACTAAATGAAGATGTTCCTGCAGATATGGTGTGTGATATTTGTCATCCAGTAAATCAAAAACTGTCTGATGTTCACCATCTTTATTTGAGGAAACCGTATGCATGATTTTATTCATCATAAGGTATGTGTTTTTGTGTAAGTTTATTTCTTCGCCGTCAATGGTTAATGTATCTGATTGGTCATCAAGGAGGGTTCCTGCGTCAATTACTCGTTTGCCATTAAGCAGAACTTCGTAATTGCGCAGGAGTTTTCTAATGTCTTTGCGTGAACCAAATCCTTCATGTGACAGGATTTTATCAATTCGCTCTTTTGACATTACTTATTTCTGTAATTCGATTGCAACAGTGTAATCTGTATCTGTCCAGTCTGGATTTACAGTCATAGAAAGATCTGTAGACAATGTGATAGGTTTCAAGAACTGATATGAGCGTTCTGTTTCTTTACAGTAGAAAGAGAATCCTACACCGTTTGAATTTACAACTGGTTTGAAGTTATTTACATTTGTATCATCAAATGTGAATACTTCTTCACCATTTGTTTTTGTCAAAACAATTTTTCCATCAGCAGCAAAAGTCCAGTTTGCATCCCAGTTTTTGTCCTGCCATGTTCCTTTAATTTCTCCTAAGTCCAATGCAAATGCACCTGCAACTGCCATAACTGCTACTGCAGCGAATGCTAAAATCTTTTTCATTTTTTTCTCCTCTTAAAATGAAATAAATTAATCTATTTACAAATTTTTTACTTGCGGTCACAAAGAGGAACGAATGCACGTTCTTCTGAAATATTTTTGTAAGCTGGGCGGTAAATTCTTCCACCGCTTACAACTTCCTCAATACGGTGTGCAGACCATCCTGCAATACGAGAGATTGCAAAGATTGGAGTATACAATTCGCGAGGAATATTAAGCATTGTGTAAACAAATCCAGAGTAGAAGTCTACGTTAGCGCAAACCTTTTTATCTGACTTGTGTACATCCTGAATAATTCCAGGAGCTACTTTCTCTATTGTATCATAAAGATTGAATTCTTCCATACAACCTTTTGCTTTAGCCAATTCTTTAGCTTTTGCTTTAAGAAGAACTTCACGAGGATCGCTGATTGTGTAAACTGCGTGTCCCATACCGTAAACAAGACCTGACTTATCAAATGCCTGTTTTTCTGCAATTTTACGGATATAAGCAGAAATTTCATTTTCATTTGACCAGTCTTTTACATTTGCTTTAATATCATCCATCATTTCTACAACGCGAATGTTAGCACCACCATGGCGACGTCCTTTAAGGGAACCTACAGCGGCTGCCATAGCAGAATAAGTATCTGTATCTGCAGAAGAAACTACGTGAACTGTTAAAGATGAGTTGTTACCACCACCATGTTCTGCGTGAAGAATTAATGCAAGGTCCAGAGTTTCAGCTTCAAGGCGAGTATAAGTTTTATCTGAACGAATTAAGCGCAAAAAGTTTTCTGCAGAAGAAAGCTCTGGTTTAGGATTATGAACATACATACTCTTGTCATCATAATAGCGGCGTTTTGCCTGGTAGCCATAAGCTGCAATCGATGGAAGGCGGGCAATAAGGTAAATACACTGACGAATGATATTTGCAACAGATCGGTCTTCAGGATTATCATCATAAGAATAGCTGGCAAGAATACCACGGGCAATTTTATTCATGATATCAGAAGAAGGAGCTTTCATAATCATGTCTTCTGTAAAGTTTGGAGGAAGAACATGACATTCTCCTAAGTACTGAGAAAAGTTATCAAGCTGAGACTGAGTTGGTAACTGTCCGAATAAAAGAAGATAAACACACTGTTCGTAACCAAACTGTTTGTTCTGTTCTGCATCTTTAATGATATCTACAACATCATAACCACGGTAGAGAAGACGGCCAGGAACAGCAATTTTTTCGCCATCTTTAATTTCGTAACCAACTACATCACCAATACGTGTAAGTCCTACAAGAACACCAGTTCCATTTGCATTACGCAAGCCTCGTTTTACATCGTATTTAGCGTATAAACTCTGATTGATTGGGTCGTTGTGTTTTGCAAGGGTTTCAAGCTTTTTAAGAATAGCCTGCTGCTGTTTTTCAGTAGTCATAGGACCTCCTTAAGAATGTATAAATATGCTGAAAAATGTATATTTATACAAATATGATTGGAATAAATTACATAATTATACAAATTAAAAAAAATGTATGCAATATATTTGAAATTTAAAAAGACTAATTTGTAAAAAATTCAATAACTGCAGGAACTTTTCGCTGTATTATTGGACGAATTACCTGCCTGTTATAAATGCTTAAGCCTGTGGAATGGCCACCGTCAAACTGCATTCCTTCGGTACAGCCCATTGCTTTAAGAATAAGGGCGCATTCAGGGTAGGTAAGGCCATTCTGGTCCCGTAATTCCATGCCGGAATTCGAAACAAGAATGTAAAGTTCTGTTTTATCGCTGCTTATTCCACAGCCACTGCGGGAGCGTCTTGTTAATGTAAAATCATAATTTATCTGGCCGTTGTGGAGAATCTGAAAAAAACCTCCGTAGGCTGAATCGAATTGTTCAATGGCGTCTTGTGTCTGTTTATTCAGGATTTCGGCCTGGTAGCCTTCCGGGGTATTTTTTAGACCCAGTGCGCAATAGCTTTCTGCTGCTTTTGAAAGAATCTGCCCCTCTGATTTTACAATTCCAACTATATTTGCATAATTTTTTACATCAAAGGGAGTTGTGTTTACTGAAAGAACAGGCTTTTGCTTATGTGCAAATTTGTTTACTCTGGCGCCTTTTTTTGAGGTGGCAATGCCGGGGCGGATTTTGAGTGCAGGATTTTTCAAATCAATCTTTACACATATGTATTTAATTCCCAAAGATTTGATTTTAAATGTGGTTTGAAAAAAGCCTGGTTCAAGCATAGTCCATTCAAATTCTGGGGGGCATAATTCTTCTACGCTTAAATACTGTGGAACAACGGAATCCTGCTCTTTTACAGTGGCTGTAGATGCGCAGGAAAACAGTGATAATGCAGTGAGGAAAAGTAAAACTAAAAATGGGACTCTGGGTCTAGTCATTTATAAATCGTTGTGCAGGTGTGTTAATCCAGATAGCTTCCAGTTCTGAGTCCCCTGCGTTTTCAACCATATGTGGAGCACCAGCAGAAAAAGAAACGCTGTCACCGGCTTCAAGAATATATTCTTTGTTTTCGTAAATGAATTTTGCTGTACCTTTAATGATAATTCCTACTTCGCGGCCTGTGTGACCGTATGAGCCGTGATGTGTGTGTGCACCTACAGGAATTTTCAATACATAAGATTCAATAGAGTTTGTATCTGAGCGATCAGGTTTAGAAAGCTCTTCGTAGCGAATGTCATCTTCGTTAATAGTTGGTCGTTCATTGTAGCGAACAATTCTAACTGGTCGTTCTTTACGGTATTCTTCAAAAAGGTATTCAAGATTGATATCAAGAACATCGGCCAATGCTAAAAGTGTATCAATAGCTGGAGAAACATGGTTACGTTCAATTTGGGAAACCAGAGATTCACTTACACCTGCTTTCTGTGCAACAACTTTAAGAGTATAGCCTTTGTGTTCCCGAACCAAGCGTAGTTTTTCGCCAAAGTGGTATGGAACTTTTTTTGTTGTATTTTCGTTATCTGGCAAAGCTGTCATTGTTCTGTTTCTCCTTGTTCTGTTCAGTTACAAACTGAATAAAGTAATCTTCCAGAGTTTTCTTTGGTCCTTCAACTTTCATTCTGGCACGGGAACGGGCATTGTCGCGGCGGACTGTATACATTGAGTAGAAGTCTCGGTAGTCAAGTCCGGCATCGGCTTTTACATGCTCTCCCAGGAACTTTGAAACTTCATCACGACCAATTGCTGGAATTCCAGATTCCTTAAGAGTCTGGCGCAAAGTTTTTATCTGTTCATAAGAAATTCCAAACAAAAACTCTTCCATTGCCTGACTTACACCAGGTTCACCCATTTTATTTTTAATAAAACTAATCCACTGGTCATCCATCTGCATAGAAATAAGCAGAAGTTCACTTGTTCCCATCATTGTTCCAAAGGCTGGAGCCAATTTGCGGCGGGCAGTCCATACAGACTGAAGGACTGGAGCTGCAGTTTCAATTGTCTGATCGTTCCAGTGTTCCCAAAGCAGCAGAAGTGAATAGGCCCATTCACGGCGGAATTCCAATGGCTGGGTATTATCTGAAATAAGGCTCATATAAACGTCTTCAGAAAGTAAGGAGAACATGGAAAGAATAGTTTCCTTATCAAAAGCCTGATAGAGTTTATCAAATTCTGGCCCCATATGCTTTGCATATTTAGAAAATGATGAAAGTGTGTGGGCTTTTGCTACTAAAAGTCCTTTTCCAAGAATCGCTTTAGAAGGAAGCTGTAAGGTTTTATCTCCATCAACCTGATGCTTTACCAGCGAATCAATAAGCGTTGTCGGTGTACGAATTCCTCCGGCAATATCGTGCTTTTCAAGCAAAGATGGGAATCTGGCTACTGAGGAAGCAATAAATTCCAGGTCTGAAATACGATTTAAGAATATTTCGGCACGCTCATGGTCTCGTTTCATTACTTCAGGCATAAGAAGATTAATAAGGTCTCTCTGATGCTCTGTAAAGCATTCTACCTTTTCTTCGATTTTTGGCTGAAGTAGAGAAGATTGTTCTGAGTTTGAGGTGGCAAAAAACGAGTTTATGTCGACCTGCTCAAATTCTGTTTCGTTTTCCATTTGTGTTACTGTTTAATACTTTATTAATATTTTATAACTTTAGTCTATTTAAAATCATTATAAATCATTATTTTCTATTTTTCCACCGATAATCTATATATGAAGTTACTAAAAAGCTCTTGTTTATTTGTATTATTTACAATTCTTTTTACAGGTTCACTTTTTGCACAGAAAACCTCTGGAGTACAAAAAGCTGTTTATACAGAAGCTCAGCAGAAATTAAGAATTACTTCAAAAGACATTAAGATTATTCACGAAAAAGATTCTGAAAAGGGTGGATTTCATTTATATGTAAAAAAACTGCCTGGAATAGAATCAATTCTTCTTACAGAAACAGCCAAAGATCCGGCTGGTAAACAGGACAGTTATGCTTACCGTGCGGCAGAGTACAATTCTATAAATGGTGATGAAATCCGATATCTGGATGGAAAGGTTCTGGTTAGTGAAGGTGCAAAATACAGCCTTGTTGATTCAACAGTAGAAAAGACAAAGTTTTTTGGTGATGCTTTTCATATTTATGTTCCTCAAAAGATTCTTTATGGTTACGAATGGAGCCGTCATGGGGAAATTGAAATTGGGGAAGGTACTTTTGTTAACATTCGTACTTTTGAAAAGCCTTATGCAGATTACACCGGTAACTTTATGGACAGTCCATTTATGTTTAATTTTGTAGTAAAAAAGCCGGCTGAACCTGTAAGAAAAGAGCCTTCAGAAGAAGCACCTGCTGTTCCTGAATTAACAGATAAATATAATCCTGTTGCCAGCGATACCTTTAAGGAATTGAGCGTAGATTTGATTTATTCAGCTGGTCCTGAATCCTTAATCAGTGATATAAAATCGGTTTTTGATAAACTGGAAGAAAAGCATGAACTTGATATGGTTCTTGTAATAGATGCTACCGGCAGCATGAAAGATGATATGGAAAAGCTTAAGGAAGAACTTATTCCAACTATCATAGAAACCTTTGGAGAAAATCCGGAAGCCAGAATAGGTCTTTTATTCTACAGAGATTACGGTGGCACCTTTAAGTATATGGATCTGCCGGTTAAATTTTTTGATTTTACAACTAATATGAAACTGTTTCAGAAAAATCTGAATTCAATAAAGATTCTGGGTAAAGAAGGTGGCGATGTGCCGGAAGCTGTTTATGAAGCAATTTACGGGGCCTGCCAGTTTTATTCCTGGAGTCCCGATTCTAATAAGCAGGTTATTTTGATTGGTGATGCTGAACCTCATCCTAAGCCAAGAGGAACAAAAAAATATTCAAAGGAATATGTTCTGACTTTGGCTCAGGAAAAAGGCATTCAGATTCATTCAATCCTTTTGCCTTCAGATTAGTTTATTTATTTTCCTGAATCTGTGATAAACCAAGCTGTGAAAGTTTTTTGTAGGTTCCAGGAAGCTTACCTGTAGAATCAAGAGAATAAAGTTCAAGAATCTCATTAAAGCAGTCTTTTGCTTTTTCGTATTGCTTTGTTTTTGCATAGATATGACCAAGTTCGTACTTAGCTTCAATGTATGTTGTTGGATTGTCTCCAAAGCGTTCGATAACTGTTTTGTAACATTCTTCAGATTCAGTATAATGACCTGAACTGTAAGCGTTCTGTCCCATCTGAATAATCTGTGCTGCAGTAGCATTTTCAGGAATAACTTTTGTTGATTCACAGGAAATAACAAGTCCTGTAAAAATAAGTGCAATAAAAAGATATGTAATTTTTTTCATAATTAGTGATTGTATCCTATGTGTAGATATGTTTCAATAAACTATTGATTTTGCTATAATAGATAACGAAAAAATAAACATACAGTTACAGGATTAAGTGTAACTGAAGGAGAAAAAATGAAAGTTTTAGTAATTGGTGGTGCCGGTTATATTGGAAGTCATGTTGTTAAAGAAATGATGAAGGCTGGTCACAAGGTTACTGTATTCGATAATCTTTCCAGTGGTTTACGCTGTAATCTTTTTCCAGAAAATGATTTTATTTACGGAAATATTTTAATTCAGGCAGATATTGAAGCTGCTTTTGCACAGGGATTTGATGCATTTGTTCATCTTGCTGCTTTTAAGGCTGCCGGTGAATCAATGATTAAACCTGAAAAATATTCTGTAAATAATATTACAGGAACATTAAACATTATGAATGCAGCTGTTAAATACAATTGTCTTAAGATGATTTTCTCTTCATCTGCAGCTACATTTGGTGAACCAAAATATTTACCAATGGATGAAAACCATCCACAGAATCCAATCAACTATTACGGATTTACAAAGCTTGAAATTGAACGTTATATGGACTGGTATGATCAGCTTAAAAATATGCGCTTTGCTGCGCTCCGTTATTTCAATGCTGCAGGTTATGATCCTGATGGAGAAATCCGAGGTCTTGAACAGAAACCAGAAAACTTGCTTCCTCGTGTAATGGAAGCTGCTCTTGGTCAGCGTGAACTAAAAATCTTTGGTACAGATTACGAAACTCGCGATGGTACTTGTATCCGCGATTATGTTCATGTAACAGACTTGGCTCGTGCTCATGTTATGGCTTTGGATTACATTGCTAAAAATGATAAGAGTTTGAAGTTGAACCTTGGAACAGAAAAAGGAACAACTGTAAAAGAAATCATTGAAGCTGCCCGCAAAATTACAGGTAAGCCAATTCCAGCCGGCGAAGAACCACGCCGCCCAGGTGACCCAGCAGAATTGTATACAACTTCAAAACTCGCAAAAGAACTTATTGGCTGGGAACCAAAATATTCCGATGTAGATACACTTGTTGCTACTACTTGGGAAGTTTATAAATAATTGAAAATTGAAAGTTGACAATTGACAATGGAAAATTGTCAATTGGAAATGAAAACCCGAGAGGGAAGAGTATAGCTTAAAAAAATCCCTCCCGGGTTTTGTGTTAATTCATTTTTTTATTCTACTTAAACAATTCAATAATTGTCATTGCATCTTTAATCAAATTATCAATAATACAGTATTCATTTGGCTGGTGGGCCTGGTCGTCCAAAGTTGACCAGACTACGGCATCAATACCTTCGCGGCGGAGTTCAGCTCCAACTGTGCCGCCACCGATTCCAATAAATTTTGCGTCAATGTTATGGACAGTTTTTAAGGCTGCTGCAAGTTTCTGGGCAACAGGAGCAGTTACAGGTGTAGCTGGAGATTCTGACTGTTGAGGAACAGTGTATTCAATTTTTACTCCGTGTTCAGCTTCTACCAGGCGGCAACAGCGTTCAACTTCTTTAAGAACTTCAGACAACTTATAACAAGGCAAAATACGGCAGTCCATACAGAAAGTATCTTCCCCTGGAATAATGTTTATGCTGTCTACATTCTTGGCACGCTTTGTTGGCTGGAAAGTAGAGTAGTTTGGTTCAAATAAATCATCAGTTTTGTTGAAGATTTTTTCCAGACCATTAAGACGCAAACTTAAATCGCAGGCTGCCAGGCAGGCATTTGCTCCACTGTCTGGGCGGCTGCCATGAGTCTGTTTTCCCATTACATGGACTTGGAGCCACAAAAGATTTTTTTCTGCAATTTCAATTGTTTCACCTTTTGAATCTCCACCATCAGGAATAATAACTAAATCGTCTTTGCGAAAAAGGTCTGTATTTTTTACAAGCCAGGTACAGCCATAGTTGCTTCCGTTTTCTTCATCGGCAACAAACAGAAGTTTTACTGTATGACTTGGTGTTATTCCGTTTTTAATATAGTAAAGTGCGGCAAAGGCTGCAGAGCAAAGTCCCTGCTGGTTATCTTCAACTCCGCGACCATAAATCTTTCCGTCTTTTTCTACCACCTTCCATGGATCAGTTTCCCAAAGGCTTAAATCGCCAGTTGGAACAACATCCATATGAGCCATAACCCATATGCGGTTTGTATCTTCTTTTCCAGGAATTGTTACAACAAGGGAAGGTCGTACACCTGAACTTACGCGAGAATCTGGAGCTTCGAATCGTTCAATGTTTTCAAAACCTTTTTCTCTAAGCCAGGCTTCAAGTGCATTGCATTTTTCCATTTCCCCATCGCCACCACCTTCTGGGGCAATGGCAATATGAGATGTAAGTATGGTTTCAAGATTAATAATTTCTGTTCTGTTTTCTTCTAAAAATGCAGCAGCGTTTGACATATAAAACTCCAGTATAAGTGTTACAGTTAGCGGATTTTAAACATAATTCCCAGCATTCCAATGGTAATCAAAATCTGAATAATCATAAATTTCAAAAGAACCTGAGTTGGAGACCAGCCATGATTTTTACGCATGTGGTCGTGCAATGGGAATCTGATATTTTCAAAAATCTTTATTTTGAAGAAACGGAGAAGGGCAACTTTTAAAAGTCCCATACCGCCGTTTACAAAAATAATTGATGATGTAGCAAGGAAAATAAATGGGTTTCCAGTAATCATTACACAAACGCCGGTAAAGAAACCTAAAGCACGGCTGCCTGCATCACCCATAAGGCATTCGCTTGGGAAAGCATTGTGCCATAAATATCCCATTACAACACCGGCCATAGCAAATACCATTACAGCCCAGTTTGCACCAGATTTAAGGTGTGGTACCAGAAGGTATTCTGCCATATCAGAGTGTCCAATGAGGAAGTAGAAAATTAAGCCTAAAATAATAAGTCCAAGAAGTACCAGTGTTGAAGAAAGACCATCAACACCATCTGTACAGTTTGTTGTATTAATAGATGCCCAGAGCATAATTGTACAAATTACAATATACACAATTGGGTTTACTGCTATCTGGTGTGAAACAAATGGAAGCCAGAATCTTACAATTCCATCATCAGATAAACCTTTAAGGCCATAGTAAAGAATGCAAGATGCAGAAACACTTATGATTAAATCTAAGGCACCTTTTAAGTATTCACCCCATGAAGTAACGCTGCGGTCATCAAGGTAACCTGTAAGCATTGTAAGCCATGTAAGAACAAGAATAGAAGCACGCATCCAGCTCATTGGAACAACCAGGAATGCAAGTAAAACAAAAATCGTAATGAATACTACTCCGGAACCTGTTGGTTTACCTTTTGCAGCTTCGGCATTTTCTTTAATAGTGAATTCACGACCGCGATCGTGAGGTAACTTATCGAAAAATTTCGGAATTAAAAATTTTGTAAGGGCGAAACCTAAATAAAGCGCCAGTGCAATTAATACAGAATAAGAGCATAAAAGACGAGCAGGTCCCCAGAACTGCTGGAGATACTGACCTAAATAGTAAAGCATAATTTCCTCCCAGAAATGCTTAATATGAAATATGTGTAGTCTGTGTGAAAACCATAACCACATCATGTTCATTACAATATTCAATAAGTTCATTATCGGTGTTTGTTCCACCTGTCTGAATGATTGCAGTAATACCGCCATCAATAATGTCTTTAACAACATCACAGAATGGGAATGCTGAATCACATACAAGAATATTTCCCAGTTTTGTTCCCTCTGGTGCATTATTGCGTTTTAAACTGCGCTTTGCTTCGTAGTAAGCATCTTCAATAGCTATTGAAGGTGAAGTTGCACAACGGGCAATTCCGGAAATTGAATTGTCATTAATAATTGCTGCAGAGTAAGAACGGGAGCCTGCAACTAAAAGCATTCCAAAGGCCATCTGGTCAGTCTGATACTGAGAAGGTCTGTTCTTTGTTTTTACATACCAGTGGTCAAACAGTTTGTTGTCCTTTGTTTGAATAAGAAGTCCCCCATTTATATAAGACATAGTATAAGGTGTAAGGTATGTTCTTGAAGTCTGAATAAGACGGAGACCTTTGTTTTCTGAGAAAATCTGTTTTGCTTCTGTAGTGTAACCTGGAGCTACAATTGCAGCAAAATCGCAGTTAATGATTTCACGGGCAGCAACATCATCAATTACAGCTGAACTTGCAAGAATAACGTTCTTAATATTTCTTTTGTCGTAAGTATAAGTTTTGCGGAAAGAATCTACAACGCTGGTAGAAAGAGCTGCTCCAACAATAGTGTTCAGTTTTACTCCAATAGTAAATACAGTTTCTGTTAGCGGTGTAAACTGAGTCGTAAAATCGTACCCATCGCTGTTTGTACTTTTTACCGAGAACTGGTTTTTAAGGGTAAAGTACAGTGCGCTTATCTGTTCCCAGGCCATGGCAATATCTGAAGTTATATTGTAATCAAGTTCTTTTCCCTGAAGTTTTGTGTAAGCACCAACACTGCCATCGGAAGTAGGGAATCTGTATAAGCAGGATGCCTGCTGTGGATTTGAACCGCCTTTTAAAACCGATTCTTTCTGGAATGGGAACATAAAATAGTTTGCAAAATCTTTTGTAGCTTTTGGTCCCATAAGTATAGGAGCTGCAATACCACTGTCATAAGCACTTACCATATTCAAGGCTTTTGCTGCAAGATAAAGTCTGAAATCTGAATCAATATTATCTGTTCGTAACTGAATCATTGCTTCCTTGTAATCTGCAGGATCACAAAGAATAAGAAGATTTTCATAGTTTACAAAAGAAGATCTGATAAGTGATGCAATATAGAAATTATTTGGTCTGATTAATGATGGTGTTTTTTTTGAATTTTCAAGCTTTCTTAAAAGCGGTTGAATATTCATACAAAGAATCTGAACACCAGAATTATACTGATCTGCAAAGTGAACAGGACTTCTTTCATCCTGCAGTTTAGAATTAAGAATCTGCTGGATAAGCTTTGTATTATCGCTTTTATGAAGATTATCAACTACAAGAGCAGCTTCGTGAACAACTGGAATTTTGTTTTTCTTAAGAAGCTCTTCTGTTTCGTTTGCGGAAACCAGAGTCCAGCCTGCATTTGAAAGAAAATCTGCAAATTCCACAATATTTTCTGTATTTTCAACATGAATAATGGCAACTTTGTTCATTCTTCCATTTTAATCCAAAAAAATGACAATAACAACACCCGCTGGTTTAGACTAAATTCCCTTTAATATGATATACTGATTATGGGTGGAAAAATGAGAGACGATACGTCTTATCTTGAGTCTCAGTTAATTACTTACATTGGAAATAAGCGTTCTCTTCTTGAATTTATTGGACAAGGGGTTTCTGTTGTTCAGAATAAACTGAATAAAGATAAACTTACCTGTCTTGATGTTTTCTCTGGCAGTGGAATTGTATCCCGCTATTTAAAACAGTATTCCTCAGTTATTGCTGTTAATGACCTGGAAAAGTATTCCTGTATAATCAATGAATGTTATCTTTCAAATCCTACAAAAAAGGAATTGGAAGAATTAAAAGAACTTTATGAAAAACTGACTGCAAAAATTGACAGTAAGATGAAAAGTATCGAAAGCAGTCGTGCAAAAGGAACTTATAAAAATCCAGGATTTATTTCCGAACTTTATTCTCCAGCCGATGCTGAAAATATTCAGAAATCAGAACGCTGTTTTTATACTCCTTACAATGCCGATTATCTGGATGTAGCCCGTCAGCTTATTGAAACTGAGATTCCAGAAAAATACAAAGCCTGTTTTATAGCACCTTTATTGTCAGAAGCTTCCATCCATGCAAATACAGCCGGAATATTCAAAGGGTTTTATAAAAACTCAAAAACAGGAATCGGGCAGTTTGGTGGTAACGGTAAAAATGCGCTGACCAGAATAACAGGCAACATACAGTTGAAATTTCCTGTGTTCTATAAAAATGACTGTAAAAGTTATGTGTTTAATCAGAATGCTAACGAACTGGTTACATCCGAAGAATTATACAAGGTTGTAAAAAATAACGGTGGAGTTTTTGATCTGGCATATTTTGATCCGCCATATAACCAGCATCCTTATGGCTCAAATTATTTTATGCTGAATCTGCTGGCTTCTTACCAGCGTCCTGATACAGACTTAATAAGCAAGGTTTCTGGAATTCCAAAAAACTGGAACCGTTCTGCCTATAACAAAAAGAAAAAAGTTTCTGAAGTTTTCTTTGACCTTGTTAATAATGTTCGTGCCCGTTTTGTGCTTATTTCGTTTAACTCGGAAGGTTTTATTTCCAAAGATGAAATGATTCAGCTTTTAGAAAAAATTGGCAAGGTAGAAGTGCTGGAAGCAAAATATAACACCTTCCGGGGCTCACGAAACTTAAGCGACCGTAACATTCATGTGAATGAATATTTATTTCTTTTAGAAAAAAACTTCACAGAATAAAGGCAGGTGGTCAGAATACCCCGCACCTGTATACACCCTGTATGCGTTCGGCACTCCATCGGCAGTTACCAGAGGCTGCTCATCAATTACCCTAAAACCTTTCAGTTCAATATTTTCATTTGCAAAAAAATGATCAATCCGTTCCCAGTTTTCCTTGTAGTAGTAGGAGCCCTTTTCTGTTGTAAAGCTTCCGTTGGAATTCAACCAGGGGGAGTAAAGTTGAATTGAGGAAACACCTGAAGGGGACTTTATCCCCCGCAGGTGAATTTTGTTTAGTTCAGAGTTCTGGCAAAACGCAAAGTCTGAAATGTTCTTGTTAAAGTCCCCGCATACAAGAATTTTTTGTGGCAGTGAATCACTGGAAGCTTTTAGCAATTGTGTACATAAAATGTTCTCCTGCCATTGTCTCCAGATTTCTCCTTCACCTTCACCAGAAGCTTTTGACTTCCAGTGATTCACAAAAAGTTTCAGCCTGTTTTCTCCGTTCAGTACCGTCACCTCAAGAATCGGCCGTCCTGAAGGCTGCTTTTCTTTCTGAGTGCGAATATCCATAGAGTGGAGTTTAACATCCTCCAGCGGAAGCCTGGAAATAATACCAATGCCAATCCCAGAGTCGGGCTCTTTCGTAAAGGTTCCAAAAGACCAGAGTTTCTTACTGCTCCAAGAGGTATCTGTTAACTGATTGTATACATCGTAAAGAACACCTTCATTCTCCAGTTCTTCAAAAACGTAAACATCAGCATCAGTAGAAGCAACAAAGTCACAAAGTCTTTTTAACCGAGTCCTGTAGCTCTCTTCTGTCCAGTTTTCAGATTTTTTAAACTCAGCATATTCATTACCGCAGTTCACTCCGTCAAAAAAAGTCTGGGTATTCCAGCAAACAATTTTCAAGGACGCCACTGTAGAAGCTTCACTGTTACAACAGGAGTCTACTTCGCAAGCAAGAAAAGCCACGCTTAAAGCCAAAGCCAAAAAACTACGCCAAAATTTTTTCATTTAATCCTCGTATATATATTGGACCGAGGAGCGATGTTTTCGGAATTCATTTTGAGAAAAAAAGTGATTTTTTTTGAAATTTATTTAAGTATTACCCAGGTAGCACCAGTGCCACCTTCCTGTTTTGTTTTTGGATGACCGGAAGTGCCACAGCGTTTATCCCGTTCAATAAAGCGTCGAACCAGTTCACCTAAAACAGGATCTGTTCCATTTGTGTGAATCCCCTTGCCGTGAATAATCAAAACTTTGTGTAAACCACGACGGCAGCAATCAGTGATGAAGGAATTAAGCTTTACTTCTGCTTCTGTTTGGCGCAGACCATGCAAGTCTATAATCGCTTCAGGTTTCATATTTATAAGATAGTTGCGGTCCTGGTATTTGTTTCGTTCATGAGATTCTTCAGCCAGCTTATCCTTATCAATCGTTCCATAAAGGCGGAGCCATTTTTCCATAGGATTAATCTGGCGGGAATCCTGCTCCCTGAGTTTTGCTTCAAAATCTTTTTCTGCTTTTGCAGCTTTTTCCTCTGGAGTAGGGGCATTTGCTTTTTTATGAGACACTGTATTATGACCGCTCTGTTTCTTTTTGTTTTTTTCTTTAGCCTGGTATGAATCCCACTGGTTAAGAATTTCAGCCATATCCATAAAGTGTCTCCTAAATTTTGCACAGACGGTCTTTTTTTACCCAGCCGCCAGTTTCGCCAATTTCAATATAACTCCATTCTTCTGTTTCTTCCAGAATTCTAACGCGGGTTCCTGATGCAAGTTCGTTTACGGAAGTTGCGTTTTCTTCTGGAACAGAAAGAATTGAAGACTGCTTAAAGATAGCATATTTTTTAGAAACTTGTACTGATGAACTGATGATGAGCACAAGTGTACAAATCATTCCAGTAATAATCATAACCTTTTGGAAAGATTTGTTAGTTCGTACATAGTAAATAAATAGCAGCAGGAAAATGATGAATGCAGCAATTGAAAGATGCAGAATAAATACAGGGAATTCACTTTGTGAATTTGGTAATTCCAGTTCCTGTTCAGCTTCTGCTCTTTCCCTGCGAGCTTGGAAAAGATTAAGGAATGCTCTTTTTTCTGCAGTTCTAAGCTTTGCCAGTTTTTCGCAGTCTTCATCAGAAATTGTTTTCTGTTCTGATTTTGATGAATGTACATAGTTGGAATTAAAAGCTTCCACAAAAAGAGCATCTGCTTCATCTTCTTCCAAAACTGTATTGTTTTTAAAATCAATATAGAATTCTGGCATAAGAATAGCAGAACGATATCCGTTATAACCTGTAGCAGAAATTCTGATTTCAGGCATAGGATGCTTTCCTTCAGAGAGAGAAACCCATTCAAAGCTAGCTACAGGAATCAATTCCTCAGAATAATTTTTTTCACGGTATTTAATTTCTGTAATTTCAAAGCTTTCTGTTTGAGTAAGAATAGATTCTTTTGGAAGCTCCCAGTTGAATTGAATCAGCTGAACTGCGTGCTGCAGGTAAATTGTGTAAGACAGTTTTTTACCAGCTTCAGAGGTAAACAAAACTTTTTTAGAAATATCATCATCAGAGTAAACTGTCTGACCATTGTTAAATTTAATTACAAGACGGGCAGGCATATTTGCAGGATTATTTTCAATAACAACTTCATCAAACAAAATACTGCGGCTTCTGCCGTTAATCATTACAGAAAGTGGTGGAAGCTTGTAAGTTCCCTTTTTATCAAAAGAAAACCATAATTCAATTTTTGTATCCGTATTGTTTGAATATAATTCAGTTTTTCTAAGAGTCTTAAAATTTACATCACGTGTTTCTGCAGGAGCCTGAACCTGAACTGTAGATGCAGGTGTGTTTGGTAATACAACTTCAAACTTAAGTTCAGTTTTTGCGTACAGCTTCTGATTTTCAGCAGGGACAATCCTAAGCCGTTTAATTTGAGCCAGAGTTAAGGCTTGTGCCGTAAGTACAGTTGAAAAAATTACTGCAAAAAGACCAGCTGTTAATAATCGCTTGAAAGATTTTGATTCTGTGAAGTTTCGCTGTTTTTCCATTGCTTCTGATCATTCTCCTTTATGTGTTTAAAAAGCGCTTTGTCTATATCTGGAACCTCTTCTTTGTTTTCATTTATCTGATTTGTAGAAGCCTGATTTTGTTTTCCATCTTCCAGTGTCTTTTGTAAAGACAGTTCCATGTTGATTTTTGCATCTATTTTTGTGTTGTCAATTTCCAGTGCTTTTCTGAAAAAATTCTGTGCATCATCAAAATTAGATTTTTTCTGAGATATAACCCCAGCATTGTAGAATGCTGCATATTTTACATTGGCAGGTGCCTCGTCTGGAATTTGAGCAAAGCGTTTCATGGCAGCTTCGTCTTCTCCCAGCATTTGATAGGCTGTTCCTAAATCGTAAAGTGCATAGGCATAGGAATTAATATCATCAGTTCCTTCAGATTTTTCTACAACATCAAGAAAGTAAGATACTGCAGAACGATACTGCTTCTGACGGAAAGAAATTGTTCCGTTTAATACAGAAGAAGTTTCTGTACATCCTGTAAAGAAAATTGAGAAAACGCATAAAGCGCCAGCTGCAGATCGTCTTCGTCTGCGCTGATTTTTTACATCTTCAACAATGTGAGAAAAATTAAATTCCGTTGTAATAAAACCAAAAGCAAATGCCAGTAATGCCAGAACAAGAAATAATTTGTAATGAGATACAGGCTTTGCCTCGTAGGAAATAATCTGAGATTTTCCATCATCCAACTGTGATAAAAGTTTTAATGCAGAACCCCTTTCTGTAGAGTTAATGAACTGAATAAGATTCTGGTTTTTGTAAAAAGGAATTTTCTTTTCTGCTGCGCTGATTGCCTCACGGATTTCTTTTGTACGGAGAGCTGTCTGAATAACAGTTTCACCATCGCCTGCAAGTGCATTTGAAAATTCTTCACTTCCAAAACCTACTATGGAAACTGGAATACCATTTTTTACACAGTCTACAAGAGCGTTTGTAAGCTGACCGTCAGTTTCTTCTCCATCTGTAAAAACCCAGATTCTTCCGGCAGAAGAATAATTTTTAGGGAAGGTTTCCCGTGCTTTAATTATACCTTTACCAAGACTTGTTCCAGGTACAGTCATCAACCCAGGATTCAAAACTTCTATAAGGCTTTCAATCATAGAGTGATCTTCAGTTAATGGAATTGCTGCAACCCCGTCACCTTTTGCAAGAACAACAGATACAGAAGTTCCGTCCATTTTTGAAAGCAGTTTTTTTGAATACATTGAAGCAGCTTCAAGACGGGTATTGTTTCCCGGACAATCATCAACCTTCATACTGTTTGAAATATCAAATACAAAGCTGACTGCTGTACCAGTTTTTTGAACCGGCACCATGTAGGTTCCCCAGCTAAAATCGTGATAAGCAAGAATCATCATAATGAAGGCAAAACCCAAAAGAATTGAGCGGATGATTAAAAGCTTCTTAAAATGAAAGTTAGGTTTTTCTTTTAGTACAAGTCGTTTTAAAATCCATGTAAGCATAATCAGAATGATTGCCATAAGAATGAACTGCTTGTAGTAATGCTTTTTTCCTGTGCGGTAAATAAAACTTTGAGTTACATTTTCAGTCTGCGCAACAGTTTCCAAAGTTGCACCCAGCTCAGCAATAGAACGGGTTTCAAAGTAACGGCCGCTGGCTGATTCAGAAAGCTTGCGAAGTGAAGTGCCGTCAAAGTTTGAATCAAGATAACCTGAGTAAAGTTTTCCAGAGATAGGGTCTGTATATTCAATTGGTACAGTTCCTTTAGAACCAATACCAACAATATAAAGGGTAATATTGTTTCTTTTTGCTAATGCTGCCGCTGTGTCTGGATGAATTTCACCTGCGTTGTTTTCGCCGTCGGTTAAAAGAATAATACATTTTTTAGGAGCATTAGAAGCCGCAAGATGACAAACCGCAGTACTTACTCCGTCACCAATTGCCGTTCCGTTTCCCATATATCCAATGGTCAGTTCACCAAGCCGTTTTTCAAATGTGCTTAAGTCGTTGGTTGGGGGTACAAGCACAGATGCATTGCTCCCCAGTGCTACAGCACCATAACGGTATCCATCATGACTTTTAATAATTGAGCGAATTGAATTTTTGGCAGCTGCCAGACGTGTATCTCCATCAACATCTTTAGCCGCCATAGAAGGACTGGTGTCTACAACAAACATAATGTCCGTTCCAAGATTTGTGTAAACCTTTTCCTGAGTAGAAACAACTGGATCAGCAAGTGCTGCAACACCAAAACTAAAACTTAAAATAATAAAAATTCTGGCCAGTACAGAAAGAAACTTTCTGAATTTTCCATTCCAGGTAAAGCTTTTGCCTTCCCAATCTGCAAGAACCGCACCAAAAGTAATCTTCTTAAAAATCTTCAGATAACGAAGCAGATACAAAAGTGGAATGAGCAGCAGCTGAAGGAATGCAACAGGATTTTGAAAACTAAACATTCTGAACCTCCTGTTTTGGATTACTATCTTTTTTAGGCTCAGGAGCCTCAATGCTTTCAATATTATTTTTTAAGCCTTCAATGATTCTATTTTTTTCATCTTTGTTAAAGCTGGCTTTTGTTTTTCCGTAGGAGTTATGGGAGTAACGGATAAAATCTGTTCTTATAAATGCCGCTGCAATTTCACCCACAGCGTTTTCTTTTACTTCCCCTGCAAGGCCGCAGGTTGCTTTATAAAAGCCAGACATAATTTCTGAAGCTCCACAATTAGTAAAAGGATAATCAAAGCGAACCTTAAGGTAATTTCTCATACACTTTTGTAACTGTTCTGCAGTTTCTTTATCGCTTATTTCTTCAGCTGATAATTTATTCAGAGCTTTAAGAGTCTGTTTTTTGTTTTTTCTATATTTTGCCAGCAGCTTTTGTGTGCGAATAAAAGTGGCAATTTTTTTATGTTTCAGAATTGCTTCTAATGTAAGAATGGCAAGAACAATCAGCAGAATGATGATTCCGTAAATCTTGTAGGTTGTTCCTGGCAGCAATAATGGAGAAAGGGCTCCTCGTGGCGAATCAATAGAGTTCTGTTCTGTAAGGGAAACAATATTTACATCATCAAAAGAAAGAATAAGAGAGCTGTGATTAATGTTCTGTGAGTCAGTTGCAAGACAAAAGCCAGAAACTACATCGTAAGCTGGGAATCTGATATTACCTGTTTTCCATGGAACAAAGGTGATGACAAGAGTGTAATAGCTTGTGTTATTAGTTATAAACTGAATATTCTTTATATCATATTCTTTTGAATTTAATTCAGAAGTAAAGCTTGTTACAGATAATTCCTTTGAGCTTCCCTTTGGCAGCTTTTTAAATAAATCCAGATCCGTATTAAATGAGCATCTTAATTCTGCAGTATCTCCAATGTATACCTTTTTTGGCATAAGGATTTGCTGAGCACTTACACTTAACTGAGCAAAGGCAGGTGCTGTAGTAAGCAGAAATAGAGAGGCGGTTATGATTTTTACAAATGTTGTATGTAATTTCATTTTATTATCGTAATTTTGTTTTGTGAGCAAATATGGAATTCAACACCGCCAGAGGATCATCTTTTGTGTTCATAATTACAGGTAGAATGCCGTGTTTAAGGCAGGTGTTAGTCATATGCTTTGTGTTGTTTTCGTCAAACTCTTTCCAGGCTTTTTTAAATTTTGGTGATGAAGATGGTAATGTCATAGTTAAGCCACTTTCCAGGTCTTCAAAAGGGACAGTCCCCAGCGAAGGCAGCTCTTCATCAAGTTTATCTTTTATGTTGATTGCAATTACATCATGCTTTTGCGACAAGGTGATTAATGGTTTTTCCCAGCCCCCACTTCTAAAATCAGAAAAAACAAAAACCAAAGACCGTTTGCGAAGCAGTTTGCCGGCGCCGGTCAAAGCGTTTCCTAAAATAGAACCGCTGTCCTTATTTTCCGAAAGTTTATCCAGCTGCGTTAAAACAACCATTGTGCGTTCCCTGCCAAACTCAGGTGCGCAGCTGAACTTAATTGTTTTATCAAAAAATACAGCTCCCAGAGGACTGTCATTAATTTCAGCAGCAATTGCCAGAATAGCGGCAGAGTAGGCAGCAATATTAAACTTGGAAACTTTGTCTGAAGCAACGCTCATAGAAAGAGAACTGTCCACTACAAGAAAAATCTGCAGCTCCCGTTCTTCTTCATACATTTTTACATAAGGCTTTCCCATACGGGCAGTAACATTCCAGTCAATACTGCGGATATCATCACCACGGATGTAATCCCGCACATCACAGAATTCAATTCCCTGACCACGATATAAAGACCGGAAGCTTCCGCTCTTCATACCTTCCGCCAGATCTATTGCCGCCAGGCGTAAAAGTGAGGCTTGTTTTACTAAGGTTTCAGAATTAGCAAAAGACATTTCTGTTTCTTTCCCGCTCAGCTAAAATTATGGAACAGGAACAAAATCCAGAATACGGCTGATAATTTCATCAGGAGTAATGCTGTCTGCCGCTGCTTCATAAGAAAGCACCAGACGATGACGCAAAACACCAGGAGCAACAGCTTTAATATCTTCTGGAATTACAAAAGAGCGTCCTGCAAAAAGAGCATGTGCTTTTGCACACTGCAGCATAGCAATACCAGCGCGTGGCGAAGCACCAAAAGTAACATATCGGGTAATGTCATTTGAGTTTGCATGTGCAGACTGACCATTATTTTTTCTGGTTACATTAAGAATTGAAACAATGTATTCAATCAGTTTGTCATCGCAAACAACTTCATCTGCAGCCTTCTGCATTTTTTCAATATCGCCTGCAGAAATAATTTTTTTCACCTTTATGTCAGGGGCTTTTCCACAGGTTTTGATAATGTCTTTTTCGTTTTCGTTAGAAGGATAGTCAATTACCAGTTTAAGAAGGAAACGGTCTAATTCTGCTTCAGGAAGATTGTAGGTTCCTTCCTGCTCAACAGGGTTCTGTGTGGCAAGAACAAAAAATGGTTTTGGAAGTTCAAAAGAATTTTCACCAATCGTTACCTGTTTTTCTTCCATTGCTTCAAGCATAGCCGACTGAACCTTAGCAGGTGCACGGTTAATTTCATCAGCAAGAATTACATTTGCAAAAACAGGACCTTTGCGAACAGTAAAGCTTCCGGATTTCTGTTCGTAAATTAAAGTACCTGTTACATCCGCTGGCATTAAATCAGGAGTAAACTGAATGCGTTTAAAATCCAGACCAAGAATTTCAGCAATAGTTTTTACAGTTAAAGTTTTTGCCAGTCCTGGAACACCTTCCAGTAAAACATGACCGCCCGAAATGAATGCAGTCAAAATATCTTCAATCAGCTGGTCCTGACCAACAAGTCTTTTTCCAGCTTCTTTTTTACAACTCTCAAGGATTTTTTTGATTTCTTCGATAGAATTTTCCATAGACCGAAGTATAGCATATTTTCATATAATAGTGGATAGGGGGTAATTTTGCATAAATATACAAAAAACACCTGCAAAATGCATAAAAAAAATTGACCAAAATAACGCAAATTTAGATAATGTCTTCATTATGATTAACCCATTAGCTAAAGAATTAAACGACATATTGTCTGGTTCAGTTGTAGACGCACTCATGTCCGACATGGGTAAGCGCCTTTATTTTCCAAATGGAATTATTTCTCAGGGTGGCGAAGCTGCTAAAGATGCTAAGGTTGCAAATGGTACAATCGGTATGGCAGTTGCAAACGGAACACCAATCGAACTGGATTCTTACAAAAAATTAATGCCTGAATTGAATCCAAGTGAAACAGTTGCTTATGCAAAAACTGCTGGTAATCCTGATGTGCGCACAATCTGGAAAGAAAAAATTATTGAAAAAAATCCAGATTTGAAAAATAAAAAAATCTCTACACCAATTTTAGTTCCAGGTCTAACAGCTGTACTTTCTTATGTTTGTGATCTTTTTGTTGATGCTGATAAACCTTTACTTGCAGCAGATCCAAGCTGGGACAACTATGAATTAATCGCATCTGCCCGCCGGGGTGCTGAATTCCATCAGTTCAAATGTTTTGAAAAGGGAAAGTTCAATGTTCCTGGAATCGAAGCTGCCATGAAAGCAGACGCAGAAAAATACGGTTCAGTTCGTATTATTTTGAACTTCCCGCAGAATCCATCTGGATACAGTCCAACAAAAGATGAAGCTAAACAGCTGGTAAAAATCGTAAAAGAAATCGCAGAAAGCGGAAAGAAAGTTCTTGTTCTTTCAGATGACGCTTACTTTGGTTTGAATTACGAAGATGACATTGAACCACAGTCACTTTTTGCATATATGGCAGATCTTCACGAAAATGTTCTTGCCATTAAGGCTGATGGTCCTACAAAAGAGGACTTTGCATGGGGATTCCGTACAGGTTTCATTACTTTTGGTTCAAAAGGCTTAAGCGACCAGCAGATTACAGCTTTAACAACTAAGTTTATGGCAGCAATCCGTTCTTCAGTTTCTTGTTCATCAACAGTTTCTCAGAGCCTTGTTATTCATGCTCTTAAAGATCCTGCACACGAAGCACAGAAAAAAGAACTTCGCAAAATGCTTCAGGTCCGCTATGATACAGTTCGCAAATTTGTAAATACTCACCAGTCAAAAGTTCTTGAACCTTTACCATTCAACTCTGGTTACTTCATGAGCTTCAATGTAAAAACTGGAAATGCTGAAGATATCCGCAAAAAACTTCTTGCAGAAAAAGGTATTGGTATCATTCAGATTGATGCAAATACACTTCGCGTAGCATTCTCAAGTATTGATGAAGATAAGATTGAAAAGGTTTATTCTGATATATATAATGTTGCTGACAACATCTAAACAGACTGAGTCCTATGGGTTCAGTCCCGTGGGACTTTTTTAATGAATAAATGCAATAACACGGTGGTTAAGGTTGTCCTTGCCACCGTTTTTTTATGTGCAGGCTTTTTTTCTTCCTGCTCAAAGAACAAAGTAACATCAAATCGAATTGTAATCTGGACCGATAACTCAGAATTTGCCCAGTATGCAGAATATTTTAACAGTACTCATACAGATGATAAGGTTGTTCTGGTTTATAAAGAAAATCCAGCACTTTCACTGCCACCAGCAAAAGACGAACTACCACCGGATATCGTAGTTGGTTCCTGGCTTCGCACAGATTCAACCCAGAAATATTTCAAGGCTCTGGATTACATCTTTGATACAAAAAAACTGACTTCATCCATGTTTTATCCCCAGCTTATAGAAGCCGGTAAAGTAAAACATACCCAGTATCTTCTGCCAGTCAGCTTTAATCTTCCTGCAATTATTTTTGCCAACGAAAATAAAAATCTGGTACCAGACAGTTATACATTAACCCTGGATCAGATTCGTCATACCGCCTCCGAATACAACAGTAAAAACAAAAAAGAAGCTTATACCCGCATAGGATTCACACCAACCAGCAATTCAGATTTTCTTTATCTGGTTACCAAGCTTAAAGGTGCAAATTTCAGAGACGAAAAAGGCCAGATAACCTGGAATGATTTCCGCCTGGATGAGTCTACAAACTATATTCGAGATTGGGTAAATACAGAAAATACATCTGCCCAGATAGAGCAGGATTTTGCCTTCAAGTATCTGTTTATGCCTTATTACCGTCAGGTAAGCATTGGCAGAACCCTTTATGCCTATACCACAAGCAATGAACTGTTTAAGGTTATGAAAGACCAGACTCTGGATATAGATTACCGCTGGATAGCCCAGGATAAGCTTATTCCAGCAGAAGATAACATGACCATGATGGGAATCTATAAAACCGCCAGAAACCAGGTAGGTGCCACAGAATTCATGGTCTGGTTCTGCCAGTCAGTTACACAGCAGAATATTCTTGAACGTAAATATCAGCTGAATCTTCAGACAGAAAAATTCGGTATTGCAGGCGGTTTCTCTGCAGTCCGGGATGTAACAGAACATATTCTTCCAGTTTATTACACCCCGTTGCTGTCAAATCTTCCGCCAGCACAAATGATTCAGGTTCCCCAGAAATTACCAGCCCGCTGGACCAGTTACCAGTCTCAGGTAGTAGAGCAGTATGTTAAGGCCGCCGTTACTGAAGATACAAATTCCCTCAAAATCGAAGATTTCGAAAAAGAATACCGCAAAAAGTTCTACGACTAAACCAACCTAATCAGAAAATTTATTCCAGAATTAAATCCACAGTTTCAGCTTTACTTGCCTTAATCAAATCTTCCGGTTTAAGGCAAAGCTGAATTCCCCGTTGACCACCACTTACACAAACCTTTTCGTTTTCCAGAATCTTCTGATCAATAAAAGTTCTGAACTGGCGTTTCATTCCAATAGGAGTACAACCGCCGCGAATGTATCCAGTCAGCCCAAGCAGCTCCTCCGGTTTTACAGGATTAATTTCCTTACATCCCGCCGCCTGCCGTGCTTTTTTCAAATTGATTTCATGTTCCGCACTCTGACAAAAAACGCAGATTTCCTTAGTTTCAGTCCGCATTACAATAGTCTTATAAACCGTACTTGCAGGAACTCCCAGCTTTTCAGCCATACGGCCAGCTGCTCCTTTTGCCAGCTCGTGCTCGCCGTCATCATCATATTCTTTAGCCTCGTATGGAATCTTAAGCCCATCAAGGATTCTCATAGCATTTGTCTTTTTCATATTCCCCATTATATTGCTGTAATCATCTTTTTTCTACTTGCACAAAAACAATCCTTTGCTATAATGAAGTAAATTTAAGTAAAAAATTAAGTAAAATTACTTAAAAGAGGTTAGCCATGGATGCAAAATTCTATCAGTCTGTAAAGGACGAACTTTTCAATTCAATTCTCCCTTATTGGGAAAAATATGCCAGAGATCCAGTTAACAAAGGCTTTTACGGCCAGATCGATAACGACAATAATCTTAATACCACCTGTGAGCGTTCCATCGTAATGACATCCCGTTTTTTATGGACCTACAGCGCCGTTGCCCGCCTTTCAAAAAATCCGGAATATCTGAAAATGGCAGATTTTGCCTACCAGGTTATCCTTACAAAATATTGGGATAAAAAACACGGCGGAGTTTACTGGTCCGTTATGCCAAATGGCAAGCCAAAGGTTTCCAAAAAACAGATTTACGGCGAAGCTTTCTGCTGTTATGGTCTTTCCGAATATGCCGCTGCCCTTAAGGAGCTTAGAGAAACTATAGGAGGGGAAAGCCTTCCCCTGTCTTCAGCCAGCAAGCTGTCTTCCGCCACCCCTTCTGCGGGGGATACCCCCGCAACGCCCCCAGTTCGCTCTGAAGAAGCAATGAACTATGCTCTGGATCTTTTTTCATTCCTTGAAAAATATGCCCGGGATTACGATGACGGCGGTTATGTAGAAGCTCGTGCTAAAAACTGGAAAGTCACAAAGGATATGATTCTTTCAGAAAAAGATATGAACTGTCCAAAATCCATGAACACAAATCTTCATGTTATGGAAGCCTATACAAATCTTTACCGAACTTTGCCAGTAGTTTTTTCAGATATAGGTCCTGTTCAAAAAGAAGTAGGGGAAGCCCTGGCAGATTTAGTAAGAGTTACAGTTCAGTTTATTTTGCAGCCAAATGCACATTTAGGAATGTTCTTCGACATGAACTGGAATCTTCTTGCTGATGAAATTTCCTATGGTCACGATATCGAAGCTTCATGGCTTCTATGGGAAGCTGCCTGCGAACTTAATGATGAAGAACTTAAATCAGAAATCAAAGATACAGTTATCCGTGTTGCTCAGGTAGCCCTGGAAGAAGGCTTTGATCATCAGAATGGCTGTATTGAAAACTTTCTTAAAGAAAATGGTACCCTTCGTGACCGCCGCCGTGTATGGTGGAATCAGGCAGAAGCAATCAATGGCTTCTACAATGCCTGGGAAATGACTGGTGATGAAAAATATGCAAAAGCCTGCGAACAGACCTGGACTTGGATTCAGAACTATCAGAAGGACAAGGTAAACGGCGAATGGTGGGCAGAACTGGATGAATCCGGTACACCAATCCTTTCCGAAAACAAAGGCGGCAACTGGAAAACCAGCTACCACAACGGCCGCACCTGTATGGAAGTTCTTCGCCGCAGCAACAATTTTTAACATTTTCAGAGCCGGGGGGACGGTTCTCCTGGTTCGCTATGAATAAACCCGCAACACCAGAAAACCACTCCCGGCAGGAACACTGTGTGCAAAACACATGTGCTCACGCAGGAGGGTAAAGCAGGCAGCCGGTTGCGCTATGAGCCGTTTTGCACCCAGTAACCCTGCCTCCGTGGTTTTCTCATGCAGCCTGTAGTTACAGGAACCAGGGGGACGGTTCTCCTGGTTCCTTATGAATCAAACCCGCAACACCAGAAAACCACTTCCGGCAGGAACACTGTGTGCAAAACACATGTGCTCACGCAGGAGGGTAAAGCAGGCAGCCGGTTGCGCTATGAGCCGTTTTGCACCCAGTAACCCTGCCTCCGTGGTTTTCTTATGCAGCCTGTAGTTACAGGAACCAGAGGGACGGTTCTCCTGGAATTTATGGTGCCTGTCGTTGAAAGGCATTAACCACCGTGGCAATCTAGAACTGGTGTTGAAAACATTCATTTATCAAAAAAAATTACAAAACTTCAATAACATCTGAATTTTTTCATCATAAAACTGCATTTTTACCGTTAAAAATGGGGTGTTTTTCCAGGTAAATGGTTGTAAAACGGTGAAATGACAAAAAAAATCAAAAAAAGTGAAAAAAATGCAAAAAAAATTGAAAATTTATTTAAAATTGTGTTGACAATTTTTCGTTACATATATATATTAGTTTTCACCGTCGCAACAGTGAGTTGCACAACAACACACAGCGATAAGATGTTTGACATAACAGGGAAGGAAAGAAATAGAACAAGTAAGGTTCTAGAACTAAAAAATATGCGAATTAATTTCGCTAGTTTTTGTTCTGACGATTGACTACATAGTTTTATCAATTTTTATAAAATTGAAACTTAATCAATTCAGCAAATATAAAGCTGGATTAAGCGATTTATGTTAGGAATCATAGC
>JAEDFM010000025.1 GCA_016292805.1 Treponema sp.
AAACTCGAGACTTAAAATAGATGGCGAAATTTTAGCCATCTATTTTAAACGTTCTATATACAACAACGAATTACAGATAGAATTTACTTTGTATGAAAAAAATCGGTTATATATTTACAGAAAAAATAATAGTGTATACTTTTATCGTATGGAAAATTCAAAACCAAAAAACTATAAAAAGACACTTCTGGCCTGTTATTTAGGCTTTATTACACAGGCAATTGTTGCAAACTTTGCACCTCTTTTATTTCTTACTTTCCACAGAGATTACAACATCCCATTGGGACAAATTGCACTTATTCCTACTGCCTTCTTTTTTACACAGCTGGTGGTAGACATTTTCTGCGCAAAATTTGTAGATAAGATTGGTTACAGACTCAGTATTGTTGTTTCCGAATTTTTTTCTGCAGCAGGTTTAATCTGTCTGGGATTTTTACCAGATATTCTTCCATCTGCCTTTGCCGGTATAATGATTAGCGTAGTTCTTTACGCGGTTGGTGCCGGGCTTATTGAAGTACTTTGCAGTCCTATTGTAGAAGCCTGCCCTTTTGAAAATAAAGAAGCTACCATGAGCTTGCTCCACAGCTTTTACTGCTGGGGATGGGTTGGTGTTACTTTAATTTCTACTGCCTTATTCACAATTTTTGGAATTGAAAACTGGAGATTTGTTGCCTGCTTCTGGGCTATTGTTCCTTTATATAACATCTACAACTTTGCTACCTGTCCAATTGAGCATCTTGTAGATGATGGAAAAGGATTGACTATTCTTCAACTTTTTAAGTCTCCTTTATTCTGGATTGCAGTTGTGTTAATGGTTTGCTCCGGCGCATCTGAAATTTCTATGGCTCAGTGGGCATCTGCCTTTGTAGAATCTGGAATTGGACTTTCTAAAACCTTCTGTGATCTGGTTGGTCCATGTTTATTTGGAATTACAATGGGTATTTGCCGCGTGTTCTATGGTAAGTTTGGAGAAAAAGTTGATTTGATGAAGTTTATGATTGGCTCTGGCATTATGTGCTTGGGTTGTTATATTCTTGCTTCGATTTTCCAAAATCCTGTTGTTGCATTAATTGGCTGTATTTTGTGCGGATTTTCGGTTGGTATAATGTGGCCAGGCACTTTAAGTATTTCTTCAAAAAAGATTCCTACTGGCGGAACTGCAATGTTTGCACTTTTAGCCATGGCTGGAGATTTAGGTGGTTCTTTAGGACCAAGTACAGTTGGTATTATTTCCCAGAAAGCAGGAGATAACTTACAAAAAGGCTTGTTCTTTGGTGGAATCTTTCCTGTAGTAATGATTATCTTCCTTATAATTTTAAAATTCACAGGTAACAAAAATGACAGAAGAATTGAACAATAAATATGAAGCCCTTAAAAATTATTTTAAAGATTTAGGTAGTGCTGCAATTGCATTTTCCAGCGGTGTAGATTCAACTCTTATGCTTAAGGTTGCCCATGATGTTTTAGGCCATAAAGCTATAGCAATTACAGCCCGCTCCCATTCCTTCCCTGTCCGCGAAAAAATAGAAGCTGAAGATTTTTGCCATAAGGAAGGCATTAAACATATATTTATAGAAACAAATGAACTGGAAATTCCAGGATTCAAAGAAAATCCTAAAAATCGCTGCTATCTTTGCAAACGGGAAATTTTTTATTCAATCATAGAAGCTGCCAGCCAGAATGGTATTACTTATGTTTGCGAAGGCAGTAACTTAGATGATGATGGAGATTACCGTCCTGGTTTGCAGGCAATTGCTGAGCTTGGTGTAAAAAGTCCACTTAGGGAATGTAACCTGTGGAAAAGTGAAATCAGAGCAATTTCCAAAGAACTGGGGCTGGGCACCTGGAAAAAGCAGAGTTTTGCCTGTCTTTCAACCCGCTTTGTTTACGGCGAAACAATTACAGCCAAAAAGCTTGATATGATAGATAAAGCTGAACAGCTTCTTTTAGATTTAGGTCTTACTCAGGAGCGAGTCCGTATCCACAGTTTAAAAACCGGCCAAACTGACGGAACCATTGCCAGAATAGAAGTTAATCCAGATGAATTTCCAAAGATTATGGAAAACAAAGAACAGATTGTTTCTACATTTAAAACCCTTGGCTTTAATTATGTTTCCCTTGATTTGCAGGGGTACAGAACTGGCAGCATGAACGAAACAATATAACTGTTTTTAGGAAAATCTCTTAATTCCATTATCAAAAATATAAATTATAATATGAGGATAGGAGATTAATATGTTACGAGTTGTTACAACAAAATGTGGAAAAATAGAAGGATTACCAGCTGCGGATCCTAGAATTACATCTTTTAAGGGAATTCCTTTTGCAAAACCTCCGGTTGGAGATTTGCGTTTTCATGCTCCTGTTCCAGTAGAAAAATGGAATGACACAATTAAAGCTTACAATTTTGCACCAATTGCAGTTCAGCCTACCCCTTATTACAATCCTGATGATTTGTATTGCCGTGAATGGTCGGTTGATAAAGATATTCCTATGAGCGAAGACTGTCTGTACCTTAATGTATGGACTCCAGCTAATGCCCCAGATGAAAAACTTCCTGTTTATGTATGGATTTACGGTGGTGGATTCCAGACTGGATTTACAGCAGAAATGGAATTTGATGGTGAACGAATTGCTCGCCGCGGAATTGTTGTTGTAACTCTTTGTTACCGTCTTAATATGTTTGGCTTTATGTGCCACCCGGAAATTTCAGCAGAAAATCCAAATGCACCAGCTAACTTTGGCTTGCTTGATCAGAGAATGGCTATGCAGTGGGTAAAAGATAACATTGAAGCCTTTGGTGGAGATGCCAGCAACATTACTATTGGAGGACAGTCTGCAGGTGGCGGAAGTGTTATTAATCAGATTCTTTATGGACCTAAAAATCTGTTTAACCGTGCAGTTTGCCATAGCGGTATGTTCCTTATGCCTGGCAACAATATTATGATTCCTCGTACTCTGGCAGAAGCAGAAAAACTTGGCGAAGATTTTTTTAATTTTGCCGGATGTAAAACTCTTGCAGAAATTCGTAAGCTTTCTACAGATCAGCTTAGAAAACTTTGGGATGAATATGGCGGATTTGGAAAATCAATTGAAACCTGGCTTCCTGTAAAAGATGATAAATTCATAAGCTACGAAATGTTTGATGCTTTAGATAAAAACAAATTCCCACAGATTCCAATGATGACTGGGTATACTACAGACGAATTTTTGATGGGTGATGTTTGTGCCGTAAAATGTGGTATTGATGCTTACCTTGAAGCTGCAAAGAAAAATAAATCAACAGTTCCAAACTATATTTACCATTTTGATGTTGATATTCCTGGCTGGGATAATCCTGGAAAATTCCACTCTGTAGATTTGTGGTTCTGGTTTGAAACTCTGGCAAAATGCTGGCGCCCATTTACAGGAAAATGGTATGATGTTTCCCGCCAGATGTGTAATTACCTGTGCAATTTTATTAAAACCGGTGATCCAAATGGCAAGGATTGCGATGATACTCCAATGGAAAACTGGAAACCTTACAGCACCGAAAACGACATAATCACTTTTAGAGTTTAAAATAGAAATGGGGATGTCTAATAAGATCAGCATGACCAGTCTTCCTAGACAACCCCATTTTTTATTCAGATAAAGTTTCCTTCTTATTTTCCGTAGTTAAAATCGTAATCATAACCTCTATCAGAAGTTATGCTGGCAGGTGCAAATTCAAAATATACTACACCATGTTTTTTTACAGTTAACGAGATTTTTGATTTATCTCCGTCTGCTTCAATAACTGAAGTTTTTACCAGAGGGTTTGCTGCAGATTTTAAAAGTTCATTCTGAGCGTCTGTAGGATGTGTCCACTCACCTAAATCATGCCAAACCTTAAGTGGATTACAGCATTCTTCATCAACTGATTTTGTAAGAAGACACATTCGTCCCTGTCCCTTGTGTACAGCTGGAAGAACAACTTCAAAATCCATTTCATCTTCTTTAGTTTCTATTGTTAAATTCCAGGCAATTCCTTTGTAGGAACCTGATTTTGTTTTTACAATCACAATGTTTTTATCGCGGTAAACACAACTTTCTTCGTCTGCCTGTAAATCCTTAAAGAACTTAAAAGTCCAGTAAGTTGGTTTTGGAATTCCACCATTTGCTAAAAGTCCAAAGCCGCCGTGGAAAGGTGTAAACGGAATTCCACGCTCTTCAAAAACATCACCAAATGTCCAATATGAATAACCTGTTGCATAATCTCCAATTTCGGCCAGAGTTCTGGCAATGTAGGCTGCATTCAGGTTTGTGTCGTGAACAGGACAGTTTGGAATATAAGATGTATTGAATTCTGTAATATAGAAAGGTAAGGATTTATATTCGTCAAAGCTTTCAATAATTTTGCGGCAGTCGGCCAGAGTCTGAAGAGTATAATCCAGCTCCATCATTTTTGGATATCCGTAATGACCAATGTCTTCTGGGATTTCGGTACAATAATGATGACGACTGATAAAGTCTAAAGGCAATTTGTGTTCATGACAATAGGTAAGGAAGCCTTTCATCCATTTTTCATCTGCACCACCACAAATTGCAGGGCCTCCAACCTTAAAACGCTGGTCTACATTTTTAATTGCGGCAGAAGTCAATTCATAAAGTTTAAAATATTCGTCAATGTTTGCATCTTTCCAGAAGCCAGGAAGATTTGGCTCGTTCCATACTTCAATTGGCCAGCTCAACACTTCCGATTCGCCGTAGCGGTCCATTAAATGGCGGAGAGTTGCCTGTACCATATTACACCATTTTGTGTAGTCGGCAGGGGGAGTTGTATTTCCTTTCCAGTAGAATACTGTATTATCGCCACTAGCCATTTTGTAAGGCATAAAACCAAGTTCCAGGAAAGGACGAATATTAAGTTCAATATAACTGTCTACAACTCTGTCTAAATAGGTAAAATTATATTCAATGATTTTTTTGGCATTCTGTTCTACATACTCCATGTATGCTTTGTAATCTGCAAAATCCTTTGGTTCTTTAAGACCTGTTTTATCCAGATATTCCTGATAGATTCCCACATCATCACAGAACAATCCATGACCGCGGATAAATTTAAAACCTATATCCTGCTGAACAATTTTAAGCTGATCATAATATTCTTTTGTTAAAGCCAGTCCCATACGACCAGTTCCAACACAATAATTTACATTGTTGTTAAAAGGAATTTTTTCATTGCCATTAACATTGATTGAATACTTCATTTTTACCTCATTTATTACAGCTTTCTAAGCCACTTATTACTAAACAAACGATAGATACCAATTATTGATTTACATACCGGTTCACTAAGAATACAAAGATACACAGCCCAGAAAGGAAGATGCCATACAAGTACAGCAAGCCAGCCTAAAGGCAAAGCCAGAATCCACATAAATCCAACATCCATAAATAAAGCAAACAATGTATCACCACCAGAACGGAAAACACCTACAACGGAAGTCATATTAAATGCGTCAAAAGAGAAAATAAGTCCGCGCATGATTATGAATACGGTTGCCATAGAAAGAACATCTGCTTCTACATTGAAAATAAAAGGCAGAGCTTTTGCCATTGGCATAATCAAAAAGCCCAGACAGAAAGCCATACAAGCAATAAAACCACACTGCTTTTTAGCCAGAACCTTTGCTTCCTCTGTTTTACCTTCTCCAATAGTTTTACCAATAATAATAGCTGTAGCATTACCACATCCCAGACAGATTGGATAAACCAAATTGGAAATACTGTTCATAATATTAAAAGAGGCAATTACCAGTGTTCCGCTGTGAGCAAAAATTGAAGACTGCATGGATATTCCACAACCCCAAAGCAATTCGTTAGCCAGTACCGGTAAACTGATTTTTGTATAATGAGCAATAAAACTTTTGTCTTTTACAATAAAGTCCTTTAATGGTGCAGCAACTTCGTACTTTCGTAGGTATACACCGCCTACTACAATCATTGCTTCCACAATACGGGAGATTACAGTTGCAGCTGCAGCACCAATAATTCCATATGGCTGTATAATCTGAACACCATTAATCACCACTCCAAAAATAAACAGATAGTTTAAAACTGCATTTAAAAGAACAGAAGTGATTGTAGCCACTGCAGGCAGTTTAAGATGTTCTGTGTTTCTGGAAGAAACTGCAAACGAAACATTAATACCAAAAAATAAATAACTTGGCGCAACAACTCTTAAATACTGGGCACCTCTGGTAATAACAACCTGATCATTTGAATAAATAGAAAGACACTTCTGAGGAAACAGGATGCTTACCATTGCAAACAGAAAAGTAAATAGAAAAGAAAGCTGCAGCATCATACCTGTAGTCTTGTGGATTTTTTCTATATCTTTTTTACCCCAGTACTGAGCAATAAAAATCTGACCACCAGAAGCAATTCCAAAAACACCAAGACTCATTACAAAGAAAAGCTGGTTACCCAAACCTACAGCAGCAATATCTACTGCACCAAGCTGACCAACCATAATTGTATCAAGCATGTTTACGAATGATGAAAGAAAGTCCTGTAAAATAATCGGAAATGCAATTGTAAAAAGAGGGACTAAAAAAGTTTTAGATTTCATAATGCTTATTGTAGCAATTATTCAGACCTTTTGAAATCCAGTATTTTTACTATGAAAAAACCTCTTTGATAATAAACATCAAAGAGGTTGTAATTTGAAATTCTAAAAAGGCAAAACTTAGTCAGCAAAAAGTGCAGTAGAAAGATAACGGTCGCCAGTATCTGGAAGCAAAACAACAATTGTCTTTCCTTTGTTTTCTGGACGTTTTGCAAGTTCAATTGCAGCCCAAACTGCAGCTCCAGCAGAAATACCAACCAGAACACCTTCTTTTTTACCAATCAATTTTCCAACTGCAAAAGCATCATCGTTTTCTACAGGAATAATTTCATCGTAGATTTTTGTATCAAGAACTTCTGGTATAAAGCCTGCACCAATTCCCTGAATTTTATGTGCACCAGCAATACCTGTTGAAAGTACAGCTGAAGATTTTGGTTCTACAGCAACAACCTTTACACTAGGATTCTTGCTCTTAAGATATTTACCAGTTCCTGTAACAGTTCCGCCAGTACCAACACCAGCAACAAAAATATCAACCTTACCGTCTGTATCTTCCCAGATTTCTGGACCTGTAGATTCAAAATGAGCCTTAGGATTTGCAGGGTTTACAAACTGGCCTGCAATAAAGCTGTCTGGGATTTCCTTCTGTAATTCTTCAGCCTTTGCAATAGCACCTTTCATACCTTTTGCACCTTCCGTAAGGACAAGTTCAGCACCATAAGCCTTAATAATCTGACGGCGTTCCACACTCATTGAATCTGGCATTACAATTATGATTTTATATCCCCGGGCAGCTGCTACAGAAGCAAGACCAATACCTGTGTTTCCAGAAGTTGGTTCAATAATTGTAGAACCAGCCTTTAATTTTCCACTCTGCTCAGCATCATCAAGAATAGCTTTTGCAACTCTGTCTTTTACACTTCCTGCAGGATTAAAATATTCCAATTTTGCAAGAATTGTAGCTTCAAGATTGTTTTCTTTTTCAATGTGTGAAAGTTCAAGAAGTGGTGTATGACCAATAAGCTGGTCAGCAGATTTATAAATTTTACTCATAATAGAAATCTCCTTTTTATTGTTTCTAATTTTATATCGCCGCAAACCCATTTTCAAGGTCAGCAATAATGTCTTCGTAATGCTCAGTTCCGATTGAAAGACGAATTGTGCTCTGTGTAATTCCCTGATCTGCCAATTCTTCATCATTCAACTGGCTATGAGTTGTAGTTGCAGGATGAATAACAAGGGATTTAACATCAGCAACATTAGCAAGCAAGCTGAAAATCTTAAGATTATCAATGAACTTCCATGCAGCTTCCTTTCCACCTTTAATTTCAAAAGTAAAGATTGAAGCACCACCATTTGGGAAATATTTTTCATACAAAGCATGATCTGGATGATCTGCCAGGGAAGGATGATTTACCTTTGCAACTTTTGGATGATTCTTTAAGAACTCAACAATTTTCTTTGTGTTTTCAACATGACGGTCCAAACGAAGTGATAAAGTTTCAGTTCCCTGAAGCAACAGGAAGGCATTGAATGGACTGATTGCAGCACCCTGATCTCGTAAAAGAATTGCGCGGATATGTGTAACAAAAGCAGCAGGTCCAGCAGCATCTGCAAAGCTGATTCCATGATAACTTGGGTTAGGTTCAGCAATTGGAGCATATTTGCCAGAAGCCTTCCAGTCAAAATTACCACCATCTACGATAATGCCGCCAAGAGAAGTTCCGTGGCCACCAATAAACTTTGTAGCTGAATGAACCACAATATTTGCACCGTGTTCCAATGGACGGAATAGATAAGGTGTACCGAATGTGTTATCTACAACAACTGGAAGACCATGTTTTTTTGCAATTGCAGAAATTGCGTCCAGGTCTGGAATATCAGAGTTTGGATTTCCTAATGTTTCAAGATAAACAGCCTTTGTATTTGGTTTAATAGCAGCCTCAACTTCTGCCAGATTATGAGCATCTACGAAAGTTGTTTCTACACCAAAACCCTTTAATGTGTGTGCAAGAAGATTATATGAACCACCATAAATAGTTTTCTGAGCTACAATGTGGTCTCCAGCCTGAGCCAAAGCTTCAATTGCATAAGTAATTGCAGCCGCACCAGATGCTACAGCCAAAGCAGCAACACCACCCTCCAAAGCAGCAATTCTCTTTTCCAAAACTTCCTGTGTGGAGTTTGTAAGTCGTCCATAAATATTACCAGCATCAGCTAAACCAAAACGAGCAGCCGCATGTTCTGAATTGTGAAATACATAAGAAGTAGTCTGATAAATTGGTACTGCTCTTGAATCTGTTGTTGGGTCAGCCTGTTCCTGACCTACATGCAACTGTAATGTTTCGAAATGTAATTTACTATTTGCCATAATTGTAATCTCCTTTTTGTGCAGACTGTGGAGCCAGGGGGACGGTTCTCTTGGTTCATTTGATCCAAGGGGACGGTTCTCCTGGTTTTTAAAACCACGGGGACAGACCTCCCGACACATCTGCTTTTTGATACACCTTATCTAAGGTTGTTACTCAAATAAATTTGAAATGTAGTTTGATTTAATGAATTAGAACTGTGAGCGGGCACAGAAAGGACAACAACGCATGACTCCGTTGCGGAAATTTTCGCGAACTAATTTTTCAAAAAACTGAATCACACTGTACCTCCTGCTTACTATTCTTACCTACTAGGTTTGTAGGTGTTTTGAATATTTAATTTATACACCCTACCTACCTACTATGTCAATAGGTTTTGCTAATATTTTTATTTTTTTTCTCTGGTTTTTATCTGGTTGTTGTCTTTGTAGTAATCAAGGTATTCGTTAAGAATACCAAGCGCATACATAATTGCTTTTTCTGTATCTGGAGATTCCTCTGCTTCATCAACATCGCTTTCAAAAATAGCATCTCTAAGTTCAATAAAGCAGTGATTCATTTTTAAATATTTTTCTGTAGCTGTCATAGTTTTCCTTCTAAAAAAAGTATAAAATAAAATTAATAAATTTCAAGAAACTGCAGATTCTGCATTAAAAAGGAGTTTTATTTATGAGTAAGTATTTAGACAGAGCTTATGAAATCCGTGCAATTATCGAACCACACCACAACTGTGCCCAGTCTGTTATAATGTCTTTCAATCGTGATACTGATATAAG
This sequence comes from Treponema sp., assembly GCA_016292805.1. Classification (GTDB taxonomy): domain Bacteria; phylum Spirochaetota; class Spirochaetia; order Treponematales; family Treponemataceae; genus Treponema_D. The sequence goes on from JAEDFM010000025.1 coordinate 9,738, forward strand.
TGACGAGGTTGCATACCGTATGGCTGCTCACTTTGGCGGAGGAATGAAAAACGGTTCGGTATGTGGAGTAATTACAGGCGCTCTTATGACTCTTGGTTTATTCAATCTTGATGATCCTGCAATTGCACAGGGTGTTTTCAAGTTCTTTAAATCAAAACATAATGATGAGCTTATGTGTACAAATCTCTTAAAAATCAATGCCGCAAACGGAGGACAAAAAAAGCCACATTGCGATGCACTTGTATATGAAATGGTTGAATATGTGGAATCCGTTCTTAAAGAAAACGGAAAGATTTAACTCATAGCTACCAAAGTAACCAACGCAACAACTGATACAATGATGAAGGCAACTAAAGCTATAATTGATGTTATTAAAGTAAACTTCCAGTTATCTTCATCATTGTGTTTAATGCTAAATACAATTGAATATATGTAAAAAGCCGGTACTGCAAGTATTGGAATCAGATCAAGCAATTTTCCCCAAAGCGGTGTTGCTTCTGTTCCTGCGATTGGCATAACAATCATCATCTCAATCACTAAAAGCCACACTCCAACTGCAATTGGGGCAGCAACAATAGATATAATATTTAATATACCTAAAGCACGTAAATTCTTTTTATATTCTGATTCCTCTACCATAACAGTTCCTCGTCTTAGAAAGCTCTAAAACGATTATATCTTTCTTGTGCTAAAGTTTCACCTGTTTTACGACTTGCTGTAGAAAGAAAGTAGTAAATTTTTTCTCTAAGGTGATCTGCAATTTTTTCAAGATTTGCAGGTTCGGCACCACCAAACTCAGGGATGATAGAATCAACAACACCAAGTTTATAAAGATCCTGTGCTGTAATTTTCATTACAGAAGCAGCTTCCTGTGCACGGTTTCCGTCCTTCCAAAGAATAGAAGCAAAACCTTCTGGAGAAAGAATTGAATAGATGGCATTTTCCATCATCCAAACTTCGTTACCAACAGCCAAAGCCAAAGCACCACCAGATCCACCTTCACCAAGCATAATTGCCAGTGTAGGAATCTTAAGACCAGACATTTCAAAGATACTGCGGGCAATAGCTTCACCCTGTCCGTTTTCTTCAGCTTCTTTTCCTGGATAAGCACCAGATGTATTAACAAAAGTAATAACTGGACGGCCAAACTTTTCAGCCTGTTTCATCAAACGAATACCTTTTCTGTATCCTTCTGGAGATGGCATACCAAAGTTTGCACGCATCATTTCGTTTAATTCATGACCACGGTCGATACCAATTACTGTAACTGGAATTCCGTTGAATGTTGCAAGACCACCTACAATTGCAGGGTCATCGCGGAAGTAACGGTCACCGTGTAATTCGATGAATCCATCGAACAAAGCATTAATATATTCTCTTGCACCAAGACGAGATGGCTTACGAACTGAAAGAACCTTTTCCCAAGCTGATAATGGATTTTCAGCTGGACCAGTAGCAGCATCGTTAGCTTCCTTAACATCGTGCTGGAGCTGAACATCAAGAGTCTTAAAAATGTTCATGTTTCTTCCTGCAACTTCTGCATTTTTAGCAAACTTAGAACGAGCTTTTGGATGATAAGCAAGAAGCTTACCTAATACATCTCTCATATCGGCACGATCAATGATTGCATCTACGAAACCGTGTTCAAGCTGGAATTCTGCTCTCTGGAAACCTTCTGGCAGCTGTTTACCGATTGTCTGTTCAATAACCCGTGGACCAGCAAAACCAATCATTGCTTTTGGTTCAGATAAAATAATATCACCAAGCATAGCAAATGAAGCTGTAACACCACCTGTTGTTGGGTCTGTACAAACAGAAATATAAAGATTTCCTGCATCAGAATGTCTTTTTAATGCAGCAGAAGTTTTTTCCATCTGCATTAAAGAAAGAATACCTTCCTGCATACGAGCACCACCAGAACAGCAGAACAAGATTACAGGGAGCTTTTTCTTTGTGGCATATTCAACTGCAAGTGTAACTTTTTCACCTACGATACATCCCATAGAACCCATCATAAAGCGTGAATCAATTGCACCGATTACACACTGGTTTGAACTGATTTTACAAGTTCCAATGATTACACCTTCATTCATTCCAGTTGTATCCATAGCTTTCTGAAGTTTTTCTTCGTAGCCAGGAATTTCCAATGGGTTTCCAGATTTTAAGTCATCTGCAAATGATTTGAATGTATTTGGATCAGCAATCATATTAATTCTATCAATTGCTGAAACGCGCATATATTTATTACAGTTAGGACAGATAAAAAGGTTTTCTTTTGCCTTAATGTGGTCCATTTCAATTTTACAAGCAGAACATACTACTTTAGACATACAAATACCTACTTTTTTTATGTAAATTAAATAACGTCAAAGCGTTCAACTTCTTTGTCGTAGTCTACACCGGCAATATCAAAACCGTTTGCAGCAAGGAAGTCGTGACGGTAACCTTCAAAGTCGCCCAGATGTGCAATGTTTTCTGCAGTAACCTGTGGCATGATTTTATCAACTTCTGCCTGAACTTTAGGATCCATTTCCCAGTCATCAATTCTGATTCTGTTTTCTGAATCTACAGGTACAGCTGCGTCACCATTTTCATTTTTGATGTAAAGTCTTTCAGCAAAAAGACGATTAATCTGTTCAATACATCCTTCATGTGAACCCTGCTGTTTCATTACCTTGAACAAAACTGAAAGGTACAATGGAATGATTGGGATAACTGCACTTGAACGAGTTACAAGCCCCTTGTTTACAGAAACAAATGCCTGTCCGTTGATTGTGCTCATTTTATTACGAAGAACATCAGCTTTAGCTTCAAGGTCAACCTTTGCCATACCAATTGTTCCACTTCTGTAGATTGCCTGTGACAATTCTGGTCCAATGTAAGAATAAGCAACTGTCATACAGCCGTCTGCAAGAACATCAGCTTTCATCATCTGGTTAATCCAGCGTTCCCAGTCTTCGCCACCCATAACTTTTACAGTATTAGCAATTTCTTCTTCATTAGCAGCTTCAGCAGTAATTTCTTTCATTTCGCCAGTCATTGTATCGAATGTAACACCAGAGAAATCTTTTCCGATTGGTTTAATAACAGAACGGTAAAGAACCTTTGTATCTGGGTCTGTTCTTACAGGGCTAGCCAAAGAATAAACTACAAGGTCAAACTTCATATTATGTTCTTTAGCAAGTTTGATTACTTCTGCTTTTACTTCATCTGAGTAAGCATCACCATTTAATGTTGTGCTGAACAATCCTGCTTTTTTTGCTTCTGCATCAAAAGCCATGTTGTTGTACCAACCTGGTGTACCAAATTTCTTTTCTGTTCCTTCTTTTTCAAAAGAAACACCGATTGTATCTGCACCATAAGCAAATGCTGCAGTAATACGGCTTGCAAGACCATAACCTGTTGAACAACCAAGTACTAGAACATTCTTAATATTGCGGTGTTTTCCAGCAAGTTTATCTGTCTTTTCTTTTACTGATTTTGTATATGCAATCTGATTAAGAACTTCCTGTTTACATCCCTGTGGATGAGAGTTCAAACAGATATTGCTTCTTACCATTGGTTTCATTTTAAGACTCCTATTCCTTTAGTTCGCTGCACCGACGAGGCACATACGTCACTTTGTGCCGTGTTGTGCAAGGAAGTTATTTAACTCCGTAGGCTCGCTCACTTAGTTCGCTGCGCCTACTAAGCACATCCACTCGGCTTCGGCACATAAAGTTTCACCTACATATGCCTTTCCAGCCTGTTTAATCATTTTTGGTGAAACGCGAAGATTTGTTACTTCAACGCGAACCTTATCACCAGGACGAACCTGATTACGGAATTTTACTTTATCTACAGTTGCAAGGAAGAACAAACTTCCTTCAGCAAATGTCTTCTGATAACTCAAAGCAGCACCACCACACTGAGCCATAGTTTCAACAAGGATTACTCCTGGAACTACTGGATACTGTGGGAAGTGTCCCTTAAAGAAGAATTCATCAGGAGTAAAAGTGTGTTCACATACAGAACCCTTTTCATCTGCAGAAACAATTTCATCTACAAAAAGGAATGGTTTTCTATGTGGTAATAATGATTCAATATCTTTTGTTAATGACATCTTAAACTCCCGAATAACCTAGATTTTTTTGAAAACTACAACGCCGTTATGACCACCAAAACCAAGTGAACCAGAAGCTACACATTTAATTTCGCCATCTGCTTTCTGAGCTTTGTTTGGTACATAATCCAAGTCACAACCAGCTTCCAAATCTGGATTATCAAGGTTGATTGTTGGTGGATAGATATTGTCCTGCATAGCTTTAATAGAAATCATAGCTTCCAAAGCACCTGCAGCACCAAGACAGTGACCTGTCATAGATTTTGTTGAAGAAACCTTCATTTTGTATGCGTGATCACCTAAAGCCTTCTTAAGCATTGCTGTTTCAGAAGAGTCATTGATGTGTGTAGAAGTTCCGTGTGCATTGTAGTACTGGAGATCTTCAGGTTTAATTTCTGCATCCTGTAAAGCCAAAGTAACAGCTTTTGCTCCACCGTTTCCATCTGGATCTGGGCTTGTCATATGGTAAGCATCTGAAGTTCCGCCGTAACCTGCGAATTCACAGTAAATCTTTGCACCACGAGCTTTAGCGTGTTCATATTCTTCAAGAATAAGAATTGTAGAACCCTCACCCATAATGAAACCTTCGCGGTCTTTATCAAATGGACGGCTAGCTTTTGTAGGATCATCGTTATAAGAAGAAGCCAAAGTCTTTAATACAGAAAAAGCACCAATTGAGAATCCTGTAACAGCAGCTTCTGTACCACCAGCGATACACATATCAACACGACCAGAACGAACCTGATCCAATGCAAGACCAAGAGCATCTGTTGATGAAGCACATGCTGTCTGTAATGTCCAGGAAACACCATGAACACCAAGAAGCATAGAAACATTACCAGCACCTTCGTTACCAATCAACATAGGAATTGATAAAGGAGGAATGCGTGATGGACCAGCTTCAAAGTATTTCTTCATAGAGTTTTCCGTTACTTCAAAACCACCAATACCACAACCAAGGATGATAGAAGTTCTGTCGCTATCAATTGTTTCTTTTGTAAGACCAGCATCAGCAATAGCCTGTGTTGCAGCTACAGCAGCAAACTGACTGAAGCGAGCCATTTTACGAGCTTCTTTTTTATCAATCCACTGTCCAACATCAAGATTCTTTACTTCACCAGCAATTTTTACAGAAAAGTCTGTTGTATCAAACTGTGTAATATTTGCAATACCACTGCGGCCTTCTTTAATTCCAGCCCATGTTTCTTCTACTGTATTTCCAAGTGGACTTACACAACCAAGTCCTGTAACTACTACTCTGCGTTTCATATTTTTTTATCTCCTTTTTTAATATTTACTTAGCAACCCATACCGCCGTCTACACCAAGAACCTGACCACTTACATAAGTTGAAAGGTCGCTGGCAAGGAACAATGCAGCATTTGCAATATCTTCTGGTTTACCAGCTCTCTTAAGAGGAACTGTTTCAAGCATTGCATTTTTAAGCTGTTCTGGAAGAACTGCTGTCATATCTGTTTCAATAAATCCTGGTGCAATTGCATTAACGCGAACACCACGAGAACCTGCTTCTTTTGCAAGACTCTTTGTAAGTCCAATTAAACCTGCTTTACTTGCAGAGTAATTAACCTGACCACCCTGTCCATGAACACCAACGATACTAGACATATTAATGATAGAACCAGCACGCTTACGAATCATGTCAGAAGATACAATCTGGCAGGCAAGGAATGCACTTGTAAGGTTAATAGAGATTACAGAATCCCAGTCTTCTTTCTTCATTCTGAAGCTAAGACCGTCGCGTGTAATTCCTGCATTGTTTACAAGAACATCAAATCCTTCTGAAGCAGCTAAAGCACTTTTAATAACATCTGACCATTCTTCTGCATTTGCTGCGTTAGCATACATTTCACAGAAAGAACCGCCGTTTTCTTTAGCCATAGCTTCAAACTGATCTTTATACTGAGAAGGCTTTGTACAGATTCCCCATACACTAGCGCCTTCACTTAAAAATTTTTCTGTAATAGCTTTTCCGATTCCTCTGGAAGAACCAGTAATCAAAACTTTTTTTCCCGAAAGTAACATTTTTTACCTCACCTTCTATATAAACTGACTCTATAATTCAAGAGATTCAACAGTGTTTACTGCTGTACAGCTGATGTGTTCAGCGTATCCTGAATCTCTCCATAAACCACTTAAAACTGATCCTGGACCAACTTCAAAAATTGCGTTGTTTGCAGCACAGTCTTCGCTTTCAAAACCAATTATTTTTGCAATTTCAGCTTCTTCTTCCAACCAGTGAACTGGATTTGTAAAGTGCATAACAGCAAGCTTTTTTGCTTCTTCAGCAGTTGTAATTTCTTTACCAGTTACATTAGAAAAAAGTCTTTTTGAAGGATTATTGAAAGTTGTCTGTTCAAGTACTTTGCTGAATTCTTCACCAGCTTTTACCATCAAAGGAGAATGGAAAGGACCTGCAACCTTAAGTTTAACAAAGCGACGACAACCAGCTTCAACACAGAGTTTTTCTGCCTTTTCCAAACCCTCAGCAGTTCCGGAAATTACAGTCTGTTTAGGACTGTTAAGATTTGCAGCAAATGCAACACCTTCTTTAGAAAGATCTGCAACTGCAGCAATAACCTGTTCCTGTGTCAAACCAAGTACAGCTGCCATTCCTGGCTGATTTCCGTTTGATGAAGCAGCAAGTTCATCACAAACTTTCTGCATGATTTTTCCACGCTGTTGTACAAGCTTGATTGTATCTTCAAAACTTACAACACCAGCTGCACACAAAGCTGCAAATTCACCTAATGAAAAACCTGCACACATGTCAGGTTCAATGTTTTTTGATTTAAGTACATTTACAAGAGCAAGAGATGCAGTTGTAATTGCCAGCTGGCTTCTGTCACTTCTTGCAAGTTCTGTATCTTCAATTTCCCACAAATAATCAGAAATTGGTTCCCCAGAAATTTCCTGTGCCATTTTTACAGTATTCATTGCTTCAGGATATTTTTCACAAACTTCCTTAAGCATTCCTTTTTTCTGAGCTCCCTGTCCAGGAAATACAAATACATTTTTCATAATATATATCCTTAATTAAAATCGAATTACCGTTCCAGCCCAGGTAAGACCTGCACCAAAAGCGGCACTTACGATTGTTGTTCCCTTTTTAATTTTTCCTTCTTTGTTCATATCAGCTAAAGCAACTGGAATAGAAGCAGAAGAAGTATTTCCATATTCACCCATAGAGCAGATGAATTTAGAAAAATCAAAACCAAGACGTTTAGCCGCTGCATTCAAGATTCTTTCATTAGCCTGATGACATACGAAATAATCAACATCTTCACCTGTAAGCTTTTCTTTTTCCATTACAAGTTTTACAGCATTAGTCATTGCACCAACTGCAAAGTTGTATACTGCATGACCATCCATTTTAAGGAAGCCATCGTCATTACTTAAATAAAGAGATTTTGCACCAGTTCCATCTGAACCTGAAACAAAAACCCCTACCTTACCAGCAAGTTTTTCGTCAGAATCTGATAAGTCACTTTCATCAACTTTTTCAAGAAGTACTGCACCTGCTGCATCTCCAAAGAGAACGCAAGTAGAGCGGTCTTTCCAATCTGCAATTCCAGAAAGAATTTCGGAACCAACTAAAAGTGCATACTTCCAGTTATTTAATTCCATCATTCCAACTGCATTGTTCATTGCATAAAGAAAACCAGAACAGGCTCCAGTAACATCAAAGCAAGTTGCATTTGATGCGCCAATTTCTGGCTGCATTACACAGGCAGTAGAAGGAAACCCAATGTATGCTGGAGTAGTTGTAGAACAGATTAAAAGATTGATTTCTTCAGGATTAACTCCTGCTTCTTCAATCGCCTGTTTACAAGCTGCAACTCCAAGCGATACACAAGTTTCGTTTTCACCCACAATATAGCGGGCGCCAATACCTGTATGTGAGCGAATCCATTCATCACTGGTGTTAAGTTCTGCAGGAAGGTCATCATTAGAGACTCTTCTTGCAGGAACTGCTTTTCCAAAAGAGCGGATTACAACAGACATTAGTTGTTCTGTCCTTTAATGAAGTTGTAAGCATCGCCTACTGTCTGGAATTCATTAGCCTTGTCATCAGGGATGTGAACACCAAGTTCTTCTTCGATAGCATAAATCAATTCATAAGTATCAAGGCTGTCAGCTTCAAGATCGTTTCTGAAATCTGCTTCCAGTGTGATTTTTGATTCATCTACATCAAGTTTTGATGAAATGAGTGCCTTCATTTTTTCAAACAATTCGTCCATTTTGTTTCTCCTTAGAACTTTTTTTACCAAATGTGTTTTAATGTGTGACCGCAGAATGACATATTTACCATTTTTGTCATACTGTCTACACTAAAAATTAACGCATTCTTAAAGGGATGTCAATAAAGATTTGTATAAATGACTATGTAAATAGGGATAAAGTAAAAAAAATCCTGATTCTATAATTTAGAACCAGGATTTTAATAAGATTTCAAAATATTAAACTATCTGTCTTCTCGGAAGTAAGGAACACCTAAAGCTTCAGGAGCCTGGTTTTCCTTTTGATTTTTTATACTTGTAATTACAAGAACTACAATTGTTACTACATACTGACTCATTTTGAACAGTTCCTGTACGCCACGGCTTAATCCTGGTATATACATATAAAGGATATAAAGTCCGCCAAACAGGAAAGCTCCAGGAATTGCCTTTCGGGAATCCCATAAACTGAAAATTACAAGAGCAACAGCAAGCCATCCGCGGTCGCCAAAGCCATTGTTAGTCCAGGTACCGCCAAGATATTCCATTACAAAGTAAAGACCACCAAGACCGGCAATTGCACCACCAACAACAGTAGCAATATACTTGTAGCGGTTAAGATTAACACCGGCAGCATCTGCTGCACCAGGATTTTCACCAACCGCACGAAGATTCAAACCGACTCTAGTTTTAAGCAGAATAAAAGCAACAAGAAAGGCCAGTATGATTGAAACGTATGTAAGGAAGCCATAAGAAAAAAGCAGCTTTCCAATAACAGGTATCTTATTTAGTCCAGGAATACTAGCCTGATAAGCACTGGCTGTAACAGCAACAGAAACCTGCCCTACCCCACCAGCAAGACGAGAAATTGAGCCACCAAAAAAATTACCAAAGCCAATGCCAAAAGTTGTAAGGGCAAGACCAACTACATTCTGGTTAGCTCGCAAAGTAATTGTAAGGAAGCTGTAAATCAAAGCGCCAAAAGCAGAACAAAGCAGTGTGCATAAAAGAGAAACAAGCATACCAACAAAAGGAACCGGAACAGCAGCTGCGGCTTCATAGTAGAATGCACCCATCAGCCCTGCAATTCCGCCCATGTACATTAATCCTGGAATTCCAAGATTCAGGTTTCCAGATTTTTCTGTAACAATTTCTCCAATAGAACCAAAAAGAATTCCAATTCCCTGAATTATTGCTTTCTGTAAAAATGTCCAAATAATCATAATTACTCCCCTACTCCTTCTTTTTACCTTTTTCAAAAACAACCCGGTAGCGAACAAAGAAATCACTACCTATCAGGAAGAAAATGATAATACCTGTAATAATGTCAGAAACATTTTCATTCAATCTAAACTGACTGGCAATCTGAATAGAACCATTGTGCATAAAACATAAAAGAAAAGAAATTGCTACCATAGCAAAAGTATTAAAGTTACTCATCCAGGCTACAATGATGGCAGTAAATCCGCGGCCACCTGCAAGGCTGGTACTAACAGTGTGGCTGGCGCCGCTAACTACAAGACATCCTGCAAGACCACAAATAGCACCAGAAAGAGCCATAGTTCTGATAATTACTTTAGGAACTGAAATTCCCGCGTAGCGAGCCGTATTCCAGCTTTCGCCAACAACACTCAGCTCATAGCCATGCTTTGTATAACGAAGATAGAAAAACATGAATGCTGTAACAACAATTACAAGTATAAGATTCAATCCGTAACGCTGACCAAAAACACTAGGGAACCAGCCTGCATTTGTATTTGGATTAATAATACCTACAGAGTTAGACCCAGCAGGATTTTCCCAGAAAACAACACAGAACGAAATCAGCTGAATGGCAATGTAGTTCATCATAAGAGTGAACAAAGTTTCGTTAGTATTGAACTTTGCCTTAAAAATAGCAGGAATGATTCCCCAGATTACACCGGCCACACAAGAGCAAACCATAATCATTGGAAGAAGAATTCCGTTTGGAAGATTTTTTCCGTAAATCATAAGGGCAGCACTGGCAAGTCCACCCATAAGCATCTGTCCTTCTGCACCAATATTCCAGAAACGCATTTTAAATGCAGGCACAAGACCAACTGCAACAAGAAGAAGAACCAGCATATCACGGATTGTTACCCAGGTTCTTCGCTTATTACCAATAGCGCCATTAAAAATTCCCCCATAAACTTCCAGTGGATTCAAATCTGTAACTGAAACAATGACAATTGCGCAGACAATCAGAGCCAGCAAAACTGCTACAATTTTTATTAAAAGCGATTTATATAACGCAAGATTATCTCTTTTACTCAAACGAATATTAATCATTGTTCACCTCTTCTTTTGCAGCACTTTCTGAATCATCGTTTTCAATTTTGTCAGAAATATCAGCAGTCATTAAATAACCAATCTGTTCCTTTGTTGCTGTTCTTGCATCTACAAGACCTGTAACACGACCATTGTTCAAAACAAGGATTCTGTCGCTTAAAGCAAGAAGAACATCCAGATCTTCAATAACACTGATTACCGCAACTCCCCTAACCTTCTGTTCATTCAACTTATTGTAAATTGCATAGGATGAGTTAATATCAAGACCACGAACAGGATAAGCAACCATCAATACATCAGGATCAGAACTGATTTCGCGGCCAACAAGAACCTTCTGAACATTACCACCAGAAAGGCGGCTTACAGGATATTCAGTGTGAGGAGTTACAACTTCAAGTTTTTCCTTAATTCCAAGAGCAACCTTTCTTGGCTCCTTACGACGAACAATAGGCTCACGACCTTTTTTGTAAGTACGAAGCATAACATTGTCAGTCATACCCATAAGACCAACAAGCCCCATACCAAGACGATCCTCTGGTACAAAGGCAATTTTAGCCCCAGCCTTTTTAATTTCGCGGGTAGATTTATTTGTAAGATCAATTTCTGTATTTTCTGAATTAATGAACTTAACCTTGCCTTCAGGATACTTCTGCATACCATCAAGACATTCAAAGAGTTCACGAACGCCACAACCGGCAATTCCCGCAATCCCAAGGAATTCTCCGGAGCGGGCTGTAAAGCTTACATTGTCCAAAGCCTTAAGGCCGTCTTTATTAAAGCAGGTTAAACATTCAACTTTAAGTACATCCCGTGGATTTACAGGTTCTGTACGGTCTATATCAAGACTGATTTTCTGACCCACCATCATTTCTGTAAGCTGCTGAACAGTGGCGTCCTTTGTCCTTACAGTATCTATGTATTCACCTTTTCTAAGAACCGAAACTCTGTCAGAAATTTCCATTACTTCGTTCAATTTGTGAGTAATGATTACAACAGCTTTTCCGTCGGCACGCATATTGCGCAAAACATCAAAAAGACTTTTTGTCTCCTGAGGAGTTAATACAGCAGTAGGTTCATCAAGAATCAGGATATCAACACCTTTATAAAGAACCTTAATGATTTCTACAGTCTGTTTTTGAGAAACAGACATATCGTAAATTTTCTGATCAAGATCGATTTTAAAACCATAAGCTTCGCAGATTTTCTGGATATCAGCTTTAACTTTTTTCATATCCAGAACCTTTGAAGTGTTCTGTCCAAGAATGATATTTTCAGCAGCGGTAAAAACATTTACCAGCTTGTAGTGCTGATGAACCATTCCAATATGATACCTGTAAGCATCCTTTGGTGAATGAATTGAAACCTCTTCACCATTAATCAAAATCTGGCCTTCATCCGGACGGTAGATGCCGGCAATCATATTCATCAATGTTGTTTTTCCACTTCCGTTTTCACCAAGAATAGAAAGAATTTCACTTTTGTTAACAGTAAGATTAACACCGTGATTCGCAACAACATCACCGAATGTTTTTGTAATGTTTTTTAATTCAACTGCAACTTCAGACATAAAACAATTTTGAATTAAGAATGCAGAATTCAGAGTCTTCTACAAAAAAATTCAAATCCTTTAAAACAAAAAAATCCGACAGCAGTAAAAACTACCATCGGATTTAATTATACCAAAATAAGATGCTTTATATAAGAACAGGAACATTAATTCTTCGTTCTTTGTTCTGCATTCTTAATTAAGATTAATTACTAGCGTTCAACAATTCCGTCAATTCTTAAGTCAAAAGCAGGAGCTGCAAAACCATTCTGTTCATTGAAAGCACCGTCTTTAACATAAGCAGCATATTTAGCAAAATCTCCACCTTCAGCAATCAAAGTTTCGATTGATTTTCCGCCTACTGTGAATGTAGCTGTATCAAATACTTTTACAGAACCGTTTATAATACCATTAACTACCGCATCAACCTTAGCCTGAGCGTCAGCTGTTGCAACTTTTGAATTGATAGCTGTTGTATAAACTGCACCGTCTGAATAACCTTTTGACCAGTCAACATCAAATGATTCACCTGCCATAACAGCTTTAGCAGACATTGTATAGAATGCACCCCAGTTCAAAGCTGCAGATGTAAGAGCAGCATTTGGAGCTACAGCAATCATATCAACATTATAACCAACACATGGAACACCACGAGCTTCACAAGCTGTTGGAGCACCAGTTGTATCTGCATGCTGAGAAATAAGAACACATTTTGCAGCGATTAAAGCTTCTGCAGTTTCCTTTTCCAAAGTCATATCAGCCCAAGAGTTTGTATAGCGAACTTCCATAGTTGCAGATGGACAAACAGAGCGAACACCAAGGAAGAATGATGTATAACCAGAAACTACTTCTGCATAAGGATAAGCACCAACATAACCAATCTTTGCCTGTGCTGCTGTAATTTTTCCAGAAGCAATCATATCGTTTAATTTAAGACCTGCAACAACACCAGAAACATAACGTGACTGATATACAGATGGCATAAAGTTATGCATGTTTTTAAGACCACTTAAAGCAGCCTGATATCCAGTAGCATGAGCAAAAACAATGTCTGGATATTCTTTAGCAACCTGAATCAAATAAGATTCGTGACCAAATGATGTACCGATAATGTATTTACATCCCTGTTCTGCCAAGTCAATAGCAGCATCATAAGCCTTTTCATCTTCAGGAATACATTTCTTTTCAATAACCTGGGCATCTGTAAGTCCAAGTGATTTTTTCATTTCCTGAATACCTTTCATATGTGCTTCTGTATAGCCTTCGTTTTCATCACCAATGTAAATAACACCAACTTTGAAGGAAGCTCCAGAAGATTCTTTTTTAGAACAGCCTGAGAATAAGGCTCCAACCAATGCAGCAGCTGCAACAACAGCAACTAATGATTTTTTCATAAAAAACCCCTTTGAATAGTGAATATTGACAATTTATTCTTTTTTTCTATATTGAGCAATAAAATGATATACAAATTCTAGACAGGTTTCCTGTAATTTCTACATATAATATCGGTATATACCTATTCTGTATGTATATACCGATATTATATTTATGTTTTAGGGATACTAGATCAGCAGACCAGGAGAACCGTCCCCCTGGCTCAAGATATTAAATGAGACCACCCGTACCAGAAAACCACTTCCAGCAGGAACACTGTGTAAAAAAAACTGCTTCCGTGGTTTTCTGGTGTCACTTATTCTAGTTCAGAACCAGGGGGACGGTTCTCCTGGCTCCAGTAACAACTACCAAAGTCCACATATATGCCAAAACTTTATCTTTTCGCCGTTTCTATGGGAATAAATACTTATATTATTGGTATATACCGATGTTATAAGTATTGTTTAGGTAAATACCTATAACCCCACTGATTTTCGACTACCTATGTCCACTTTTCTAAAATCACATGGTGCCCGACAGTTTTTCAGAGGTTTAAATTCTGTCTATCAAAAGTAAGTATTCTGAAAGAACAGTTTCCCTTTGAATTCCTTAATCACCAGCTTTACAATGTATTTATGAATTCTGAAGCATTTGTTTACTTTATGGCTTTAATAACCATGTCCTTTGTTCTTTTAGGACTTGCTGCCTTTATGTACGACAGGATCACAAAGGAAATTCCGAAAGAAGATGAAGACATGAGTTTCCGCGCTCCAAACCGTAAGCTTTCAGCTGTAATGAATGCTCCATTCAAATATCTTATTCAGAACCTTAAGGAACGCCACTTCATATCAATTCTTCCGTTTTCACTTTACATTCTGAACCTGGTCTATATGGTGCTTCTTGGGATCAAATTTTTCCAGCACTTATAGCCCCTTAAAACATGGTTTTAACCCCTAAAAAACGCCACTTTTTCAAGCGTCGATAAAAGGCCAAAAAACGGGGGTATTTAAGCCCGGTCGATAAATTACTCGATTTTTTAAAATCGACGCGTCTACGCGAATCCTAGAGCGGATTTTAAAATATACCTATTTCTTCGGTATATACCTATCTTTATATATGTTTTCTACATATTTTTTATACAGTTTTGTACTTATTTTCTAGGTAAATACATATTTTATTTGTATAAATATAGGTATATTGGTATAGATTTTTTATAAAAAATATTTTATACTTTTTGATGTAAGGAAAAAATTTCATTTTTCAGGGAGGCCAAAAATGAAGATAATTTCGTCTATGCTCCAGAAGGGTGGAGTAGGCAAAACAAGCACTGCTGTAAGCCTTGCAGTTGAACTTTCAAAGATGGGAAAAGTAGTGCTCATAGATGCAGATCCTCAGGGAAATGCAACAACCTGGCTTAACATCCAGACAATGCAGTTTGAGTTCGCAGACCTGTTAAACGGCAAGTGTGTGCTTGATCAGTGTCTTGTTGAAACTGCAACAAAAAATCTCTACATCATTCCAACAGCTGGTATTGGCGGCGAGCTTAAAGAATACAGTGAAAACAAAGCCGGAGCCAATCAGGGAAAAATCAAAAAGACTCTTAAGGATATTGCTAAGAATTTTGATTATTGTGTAATCGATACATCACCAAGTTTCGGTAACCTTGAACGAGGAATCCTTTATGCAACAAACGAAATTGTAGCTGTTCTTCAACTTGATGAATTTTCAAAAGACGGACTTCAGATTTTCAACGACCGTCTCAAGGCATTCATCAGTGACAATCTGGATGAAGATGATCCAAAACCTTTGTTCAACAAAATCCTTTTCAATGCAAAGGATGACCGTATTTCCCAGCAGAGCATTATTCTTGACCAGTTCAAGCCTTTGGAAAAACATGGATTCAAACTTTATGTAATTCCTGTAGACCAGGCGTTCCGCAAAGTACAGAGTGCTCATATCCCAATTCAGGATTTTGCAGGTACAAAAAAAGAAACTCTCAATGCAATAAAAAAACTTGCAAAAGATTTGAAGTAGGGGAGGGGAGTTATGGCAGGTAAAAAAATTACAACAGCAGATCTTTCAGGAAATGTAGATGTTTTTGGAGATCTTATGGCTCCTTCAATTCCAGTAAAACAGACTGCACCTGCAGTTGAAGAAAAACAAGTTGATAATCCGGTTCACCTTACAATGATTGTTAAGGAATCTACAAGAAAAAACTGGAAGACATTCTTTATTGAGCATGGACTTAATACAACTCAGGGAATTGAAATTGCAGTTCTTCACCTTATGGCAGAAGTTGAAGCTGGAAAGTACCGTCTTTCAAAAGGCGGACTTGTAGAAGTCCCACAGTCGGCTGAATAACATTTTCCGTTAATTTATAGTAACGACTACCAAAATCCACATTATATATAGAAAATACAGTGGATTTAGGTAGTCGTTTGTGTTTATTATAGAGAAAATAAATAAAAAAAATACTGGAGTTGTGGACAAAAGTAGTCGTTATCCGAATTTCTGTGGACTTTAGTAGTCGAAACTTATATATTTTATTAAATTTCAGAAGAATTCTCTGGAATTCCCGCCTTTAAACTTGAATTTAAAAACTACCACCTTTATACTTTTAGTAGTCGTACAACTTCCTTGGAATTTGATTTTTAGTCGTTCCGTCATTTTTTTTGCGCAAAATGGATGTGGGTAGTCGCAAAAGTGGAGTGAAGTAGTCGAAACTCGGACTTTGGTAGTCGTAAATATGGACTTAAGTAGTCATAAACTCTACTAACTCTATATATTATCTGAATTTACAAGCCCGTTAAATATATAATTAATAAATTTATAAAAGAAAGAGGGGACTTTTATGAATTCAAAGCAACTGTCTACAATTCGTGATAAAGAAATTGTAATCCAGTCTAATTCTATCAGCCGTGGTATTTATACCTGTAGTCCATTAGCAAGAAAACTTATTTCATACTGTATTCTTAATACAAATCATTATCCTGAAACAATTGATATTCCTAACATGCCAGACATTGAAGTAATGCATCACTTTAAAAGTCAGTTTACAATTTCTGAATTTATTACAAAGTTAGGAATTGCTCGTGGTTCTAATACTTACAAACAGGTAAAAAGAGCTGTAGAAGAGCTTTCTACAAGCATCATCCAGATTGAAAACACAGCTGAAAAATACAAAGCTTATACATGGTTCTCCTCAGCCACATACGACAAGGAAAAAGATCTTATTGAACTTGAATTTAACCCTCAGATTGGTCTTGCTGTTCTGGAATGGAAACATATTAAACAGTTCTCTGCCATGAATATTAAGACAATTGGTGAAATCCAGTCTTTTTATGCTTTGCGTTATTTTGAAATTGCCTGTTCTTTCTACAACATGAAAGGCCGCTACGGTAATAAAAAAGATCAGTGGAAATTTACAGAATCTGTTGATGAACTTAAAACTATGTTCAAGATTGATAAGGATGCTTACAAAGACCGTATGAATAACTTTATTACAAAGGTTGTTAAAAATCCTATTGATGAATTGAACTCTGTTAATAAAGATTTCCAGATTACTTATACAAAAATTGTTGAAAATCATAAGACAGTCGGCTTTGAGTTTACCTGTGAACAGGCTTCTGTTCTCAAGATTGATGCAACTGACAGTGTTGAGCTTAAAGAAGATAAACAGGCTATTAATGATGAAGTTCTGGAAATGGAATATTACAAAACAAAATATCCTGCCCAGTGGAAAGCTGCCATGGAAGAACTGGAAGCAAAAACTACAACTCCAGTTTTCGGTATTTTCCTGGAAAGCGAAGCTGTTACCATGCTTAAGGAACAGGGCTTAGCTTAATAATCCTTTCTTTTGAAAATTCGAACGACTACCTAAGTCCAAAGTGGATATAGGTAGTCGTTTTTTATTTAACCCTGTGGATTCTAGTAGTCGTAACTTTCATGTCTTACGACTACCAAAGTCCATAAATTCTTGGGAACCAGATTATTTTTTGTGAACGACTACTTAAATCCACCAATTTTTGAATTCTATTTATGTCTAAATTCGTTAACAGTTAACGATTTTAAACATGGACTTTGGTAGTCGTACGGTTAATTAACTACCAAAGTCCACGCAAACGACTACCTATATCCACTCAGGTAGACAGAATTTTTAAATTTACGACTACTTAAGTCCAAAATTTATTTTTTTTGTGGATTAAGGTAGTCGTAACTAGCAAATTCTTCTATATACAGTATAATTATTTGTATGGAACAGAAGCCAGGCTGGAAATACAGTTTCTCTACTCTGCTGAATCAACAGATTGCTGTTAATGAAAAAACTCAGATTTTGTATACGGAAGATAAAACCCGTTATGAACCATCGGAGACAGAAATTCTGAAATCTGTAAATTTTGAAATTCCGCTTCAACTTCACATTATAAAAAAAGTATTTGGAGGAACTTTATGGAAACTGTAAACAGAGAGGATAAAGTAAAAACTCTACGACTACTGCAACTGGCAGAATTCATCCGTACAGAAAATTATCCGAATGCTCCAAAAATTGGTAAGCACTTTGAAATTTCCAGAAGTACTGTAATGAGGGATATTGAGTTTTTGCAGACCCGTTACAATGCTCCAATCGAATATGATTATGATCACAAAGGTTATTATTATACAGACCCAACTTTTATGATAAAAAGCGTAATGCTTTCGGAAGGAGAACTGTTTACTGTTTCAACTTTAATGCCTTTGATGGAACAGTATAAAAATACACCTCTTGAAGCAACCTTCCGTTCAATCATGAATAAAATGGTAGAAATGATGCCAAATAAGGTTGAGGTCGATTCTTCTTTTAATGCCAGCAATGTTCAGTTTATTAAAGATCCTCTCCCAGAAATTTCTGAACAGATTTTCAATTCTATTTTTGAAGCTACAAGAGCAGGAAAAACAATTTCATTTAATTATCGTTCAATCAGTAAACAGGGATATATTCCACGAACCTTTGATCCATATAAAGTTTTGTGTCAGAAGGGAAACTGGTATGTAATTGGTTATTGTCATCTGCATGAACGATTTAATGTATATGCTCTTTCACGAATGAAGGATTTGGCAATTCTTGATGTAACTTTTGAAATTAAACCTGAATTCAATATTAAGAATTACATAGATCCGGAATTTGGAATCTGGCTCAGTGAACAGAAACCAGAAAAAATAGAACTGCTGTTTTCTTCAGAAATCAATACTTACATTCTGGAAAGAACCTGGCATGTAAACCAGGAATGTCATCAGAATGATGATGGTTCTGTTTATCTTAGCTTTATGTCGAATCAGCTGGAAGAAACTTTTCATTGGGTAATGTCTTTTGGTTCTGAAGTTCAGGTTTTAAATCCACCTGAGTTAAAAAATAAAATTAAAGAAGAAGTAACAAAACTTACATCAATATATAAAAGCATCTGCTGATGTTGCAGTTTATGTTGAAATAAGTTTAGCTTCTCTTGCGATTTACGATACAGAAAAATGTAGAAATGTACTTCCTTATTCTGATCAGGTCTGGCAGTACAAGATGTATGATTATCAGAGGCGTTTGAAAGAAAAAGAAATCCGACAGAGCATGTCCAGAAAATACAATTAAGGTTAAATTAAAAGGACTAATCCCTTTTCAATTTAGGAATCAGTCCTTAAAATCAGCCTTGTTAAAGTCATCAAGACAAATATACTGTTAAAAAATAATTAGATTTTTTTCTTGACAATTCTAAAACTGATGTTTATATTCAGTTATATAAAGATTCTAAGTAAATATGTTTTATGAGTTTTTTTTACAAGGAGTCTTTATGAAAACTATACTTAAAAATTACTCATTTGATGGAATCGAATCTTTACGTTCGGTTTTAAAGTCAGCTCTCAGAGGGTACACTTCTGTAACTCCTCGGATTCTGGAAACTTTTGATCTTTTAGGTTTTGAAGTATCCAGAAAACAAAATCACTATATTTTAATTACTCACACCTCTTTTTATTCAGACAAGCATCCTGATCGTATTCTTGTATTCTCTCTCAGTAATACTCCAAGCGATAAACGTGCCGGGTTGAATGCTGCAAGTACAATCTGCAACACAATCCTTATGTATCTCTAAGTTTCAAAAATCATTATTAGCACCAAACCAACGCAAAGGAAATTACTATGGAAAATATATTTATCGAATATGACGAAGAAGCAAAGTATCTGGCTGAACATGTACAGTGTTCTTTTGAAGATGCTCAGAAATACGTAGATGCAGAATATGACTATTTGGATGGGAAAGGGCTTATTGCTCACTCAGAAGAAGAATTTAATGAAAGACCTTTCAGCAATGTAATTATTGAACCTGAACAGATGTGCAGTTTCATATCGGATATAACAGGACTCAATCCTGAACTGTGCAATTGCCTGGACAGTGCATCCTTTATGTTTCTTGTAGATAAAGGAATGATTTCAAGAAACAAAGAAGTTGATGAAGAATATGAATGCTGTAAACACGATTGTGTTTACAATTCAAAAGGACTGTAGGGAGGAATGGAAATGTTCGTTGCTCTTTCAGTCTTGCTTATATCTTTCGGTTTTCTTCGTCCGAATGAAAACACTGATCCATACGGAATTAGCTGTTTGATTACAGCCTTTAACAACTCACTTATTAAACATCCTGATGATAGAATTTATTCATATGTAATAGATTTGAATACAGAACAGAACCAGGCTGTAATTATAGATCAGATGATAAATGCAATCAGACAGGCAAAATGTAATGTTCTTGCATTAAGTGATTTCATTTGGGCCGATAGATATATTCAGAATGCGCTTCCTATTATTAGAAAAGAGTTTCCGAACCTTAAGATTATGATGGGTGGACCTATGGTTCACGGAAATGAAGAAACTCTAAAGGAAAAGTATCCAGAAGTGGATTTGTTTACGGTTTCTTATGGTGAGGCAGTTTTTTCTGATATCAGAAAGGCATTTGCTTCAGACAGATGTATTTTAGAACTTCCTCCAGATTTTTCTGCTCTTGAGTCTCCTTATTTAATGAATCAGATTCAGATAAAGGAAGGAATGTCTGTAAGGATGGAAACAAGACGTGGATGTTCCTTCAAGTGCAGTTACTGTCGTCACAGGAATGCTAATGGCTGTGTAAAACAGATTGGAACAGATGACAGGGTAAAATCTGAACTGAAACTTTTCAAGGACAAAGGCATCAGTAAGATAAACGTCCTGGATCCTTTTTTCAATGACATCAACAACAGGGATATGTCCAAGGCACATGGACTGAGATTCCTGAATAACTGTAAAGAAATCGGTATTGAGTCTGAAATCAGCGTTCAGATTCGTCCTGAAATGGTTAATCAGTCTTATCTGGAAACAGCGGGTTCCATGAAAAATGTAACCTTTGAAATAGGGATTCAGAGCCTTGATAAAAATATTTATCCGCATATTAATCGTGGAAATGAAAAAGCCCAGGGCTTTGTTCTGGAAAGATTGAAGGAAGTTGTTCGTCATGGAATTAATACTGAAATTACGCTGATTTATGGACTTCCCAATCAGACATTCAAGTCATTTGAAAATGACATTAATACCCTGAAGAAATTGGGCTTCAATGATATCAAGGCTTTTCCTTTGCAGATTTATCCTGCAACTGAAATCCTTAAGAATTACAAAGACTTTGGCCTCAAGGCTAAAAATGTTGAACCATTTGGAATCATGGAAGTGTACGACAACCCTTCACATGATTTTGAACAGATGGATAAATTAGCAAGACAAATCTAACCTTTATAGATTAAAATGGAGATAAATATGGAAAAAGAATTTTTACCTGATAGTTATGAATATGTATATAGAATGGAATGTTCTGAGACAATCGCAAGAATGGTTACTCCAGGCATTTATTGTAGTGATATTGATATTGTTTTTAGGGAAGCAAAAAGAAATCTGGACTGGGTGATTAAAATGCATCCAATCCATAATAATATGAATGAAAGAGAAAGCTATGATTTTTTCTATACTTGCGGACTTTTATATTTCACATTTTCGGCACTTTCTAAAAAGAAAGATGTCCAGAATGAACTTGAAACCTTAAAATCCCTGCTGCAGGATGCAATACAGAAATGCAGGCAGTTCAAATCCTTTTCTGATGTCCTGGAGTTTGATGAATCAATTGAGGGTCCAGGGGAATTCTATGAGAAAATCAGGAATTTTTGGAACTGGGAAGGTTATATATCAGACTATGATACAGTGTTTCATATCGATCCTTACTCTGAATATCAGCTAAAATGCAGAAGTGAATATGAATCCTTATATAAGACTGGAACCTGCTCTGAAGAAACTTATGGATTTAATCTTTTTGTTATGATGTCTGTTGCAGATAAATGGCCAGATTCTGAAGAGACAAGTCAAAACTATAAAGTAAATAACTGGGTTTTCTGTCACTGGTGTGCCAGTTCTTCTAATCAGGAGAATTATGAAAAGGTCTTTAATAATTTTATAGTGAATTATTACTACTCTTACTGTGATGACCAGAGGGATACAAAATCCAATCTTTATAATTTCTGTAACGCATATGATAGTTTTAACTGGGATCATAATAGAAACGGAAGAACGGTTGATGAAATAAAAAGGGATAGAATCAGAATCACTATTGAAGATGATTATGCTTTGAATCCTGAACAGGAGTTTTTATTTACAACCATTGCCAATCATAGAGAGTTGTGCACATGGTCCATCTATGACTCTATATTTAAGGATACAACTCATGGACTTGAAAACCTTATCAATACAGTTTTTGGTGAACTTTATGGTGGAGATAAAAAAACATGGGGTTTACAGATTTTTGAAGATATTAGAACAGATTATCATAATCGCTATAAGCAGAATCCTGGAATCGTGATTTGTTTGTTTTATCTTGTGCGGAACATTGAACTGTTTGATTTTGAAAGCCTTTTCTCTAATGAAGGGGCTATGGAAACTTCGGATTTTGCAAATATTATGAAAGAATGCTTGAAGGGACTTCCACCAAACAGCTGGCGTTCAAAGGCTATGAATGAAAAATATGTGTTTGCTAAAAACACCATGGAATCGAAAGAAATAGATAAGAATGATGATTTACTTATTTCGATGATGCTCTATTTTGCTGTCTGGGAATTTCTTGGATCGTGGAAAAATGATGGAACTTATCTTCATAAAGATTACGGTGTTGTATCGAACCGGAAACTTTTATTGCCTATGTTCTATGAAGGATTCTTAAAAAAAGATTTTGATTATAATAAGACACTTCAGGCAATCCTGAATAAGGCTGCGGAATACATGAACTTTAATAAGGAAGATTCTTTTGAAGGCCTGGATTTATCCGATAGAATTGCAAGATTAAGAATCATTCATTCGCTTTCTAAGGTTTATACAAGCAATAAAGATGCAATAATAAATTTAATGCAGTTTGTTCATGAAATGCAGATGAGAAATTATCCGCTTTTCGTTGATACAAAGACAGTGTTTAATGAGCCTAATATCCCAGCTAAATTAAAAGAAGACTGGGACAAGAACATGAAAAAAATAACAGACACAGATTTTGGTTTTAATATTCCAGACCTTTATCAGTCGTTCGCGCCTTTCAATAATCTCATGATTAAATATGATCTGAAGAGCAGAGAAAATGTTCCAGGGGTATATGGAGAACATATAGAAACAATTAAAACAAAATATGACAATACAGATCCAGTATTGAGCCGTAACATAAACTGTAAATTTATGTTGGAAACAGATAAGAAAATTAAGGTCACAATATCAAAAAATAAAGATAAACTTTGGCGTCATGAAGATTATGAAACAACTTATGTAAATACAATAAGAAATCATTATATGTATGATGACCGTTCCATGTCAGTCCATGAAAGGGTCTTAAAATCAATCAAGGAACTTACTGAAGAAAATAAGGTCAGAGATTTGATTGCATACCTGTATGAAATCAGACAGTATCTGGTAGACTTGCTGAATTCTGATAATTTGCACTTTATAGGAATTTCGTGTTTGATTATACAGCTGAATAAATTTGTTGCAGAAATAATCAGGGCTATCAGGCCTCAGAAAGATTTTGATGACGTATGGAGGGAATGTTTAGGACCTCAGGGTGAACCCAATTTTACAAATCAGGAACTTGAAAAATTCTCTATGCAGGCTTGCCTGGGAAATCAGTTTATTTTTGAATTACAGGATTTTCTTGGAATAATCACCACAACAAAAGGAATCGTTGATTCTAAAAATAGGACGACAGATTTTATATCCTTATATTCAACTCAGATAGTTGTTTACTTGATATATCTTGCTTTTGCATTTCAGCCTGATAAAGGAAGTGAATCTTAAAAAAATGGCAGGATTTCTAAATTGAAATCCTGCTATGAACCACGGCGCTGTCCCATCTTTCACAGTCTCTTTTTAAATCACTTAATCTTTTAAATCTTCTGGGGTTACGCAATTTTTCCCTGAGGATGAGACTTATTCTAGATTTTATTAACACCATTTGCTTTATTTATTGTGCTGATGCTGCCATCTTCATTGTATTTAAATTCTACAACACATACGCTTCGGTGAAAAAGACTTCCGCCTGGTAATTCATCTGTGTGATAAAAAAGATATGAATGACCTTTAAAATCTGCAATTCCTGGATGATTGGTAAAACAAGTGCCTTCTTCCATTAGAACACCGCCATAAATCCAAGGTCCAGTTGGATTTTTTGATGTGGAGTAGGCAAGGTGTTCATTACGTTTTTCTCCCTGGGCAAAGGCTGCATATATCATGTAGTAAAGTCCATTGCGTTTATAAAACCAAGGACCTTCTCCGTAAGTAGTTCCTGTATCATGACTACCTTTTGAAAAGGATTCAACTGACATGGGAATATTTTGTATTCCTACCTGCTGATTGTAAGAAATCATATCTTCATTTAAAAGAACGTAGCGTAGATTTGGATTTCCAAAGTAGAGGTAGGCCTGACCGTCATCATCAATAAAAACTGTTGGGTCTATATCATTCCAGTCGCCTTCGTCAATAAGAGGATGTCCTAAATCTTTAAAAGGTCCTGCAGGATTATCTGAAATTCCAACTGCTATTGCCATTCCACCGTCTTTTTTATGCACCGGGCAATATAAATAGAATTTTCCATTTCTTTCAATTGCCTGTGGAGCCCAGGCTCTGTCGTCTGCCCAAGTAATATCATCAAGAGAAAATATTTTACCGTGGTCTGTCCAATTTACCATATCCTTTGTAGAAAAACAGCGCCAGTCATTCATTGTATAAAAATTATTTACCAGCTCATCTTCGTCATGGGTTGTGTAAAGATAAAGTGTGTCGCCATAAACCATTGGAGCTGGATCTGCGGTATAGAGATTTTTGATTATTGGGTTTGAGTGAAATGTTTTTTTGTCCATATATATTTCCTGCCTTTTGCCTTTAAAATCATTTGCGAAGTTATAATCAATATTAGTGAAATTATTTGTTTAAGCAAATTGAATTTAAATTTTTAGGTGTAATTACCTAGCAGATTCAAAAGACAAAAAATAAATTTTTACATAGTATTAATGAACGTTTAAAAAAGATGGCTAAAATTTCGCCATCTTTTTTAAGTCCCGAGTTTTTTTGCAAAAACTCTGTTTATTTACGTGTTCGCTTGCG
>JAEDFM010000026.1 GCA_016292805.1 Treponema sp.
GTGTATTGACTGAAATTTAATTCTTGCTGTGACTTGAGCATAAAAAAAAACACCATTTGAATAAATTTTACTCTATTCAAATGGTGTTTGTAAATTAAGTCTTTAACAGACTTTTTCAGTGACCTTCTGTAAAACAGAAGGTCTTTTATATACTAATGGTTAGTTATTAGATTAGAACCAGAAACGGAAACCAAGAGCTACAGGGAAGTTAACCCATGAGAAGTTAACAGTAGCACCGTCACCAGCAGCGATATTTATTGTTGGCTGCCAAGCACCCTGTAAGTAGAATTCAAGAACACGGTCAAGTAAGAAAATGTTTGTACCGATTAAAGCGCGTGGTCCAATTGATAAACCAGCATAGTTGCTGTTAGCGAAACCTACAGATCCACCAACACCGATACCATAGTAGTAACCCCAAGTTCCTTCGATTTTAGGATTAGCCAACCACCAGTCAGCTGTAAGACCACCAGCAAAGTAGTTGCTGCCAAAAGCCAAGTCAGCTGCGAATACACATGGAACTTTGTCCAATTTGAAAGTAATAGCAGCACCTGTACCGAAATTACCACCTTCAGTTACATTTCCACCAAACTGAGCACCAAGGCCAGTTGCGAATACATTTGCAGTTCCTAATACGAAAAGAACTGACAATACAGTAAAAAGTTTTTTCATTCTAAAAACCTCTCTTAATTTTTTGTAAACTCTCTCGATATAAAACTTTTTATATATCGTTAGTAAAATATTAGCGTATAGAAGTATGTTATGCAAGACATTATAAAAAAAAATGTCATTTATAAAAAAGTCTACAAAAGTAAAAAAAAATAAAAATTATTTGTTTAGGTGTTGACATTTTTTTATGAAACCTATATATTAATGGAACATTCGCAAGAATGCGATGGGCTGCTAGCTCAGTAGGTAGAGCAACGCCCTTTTAAGGCGTGGGTCACTGGTTCGAATCCAGTGCAGCTCAAAAAAGACTTCAGAGAAATCTGAAGTCTTTTTTTTTGCCTGAAAGTTGTTTTATGAGAAAAGAAACTGAAATTGTTTTACGTCAACAGTTTTCTAATACAATTTAACAAAAATTGGATTTAAGTATACCTCCAAATAATAGGGGTGAATCTTAAGTTGAATATTATGGAATGTCAGTATTCAATCTGTATAAAATGAAAAATGATGCCTTAGACTCGTCCTTGTAGTGTCTTGTTGCAGATTGACCGGAAAATTTAATCAGTTATAATATACGCCGAACGTTACGCCCCAGCCGGCCAGTTGCAGATTGACCGGAAAATTTAATCAGTTATAATTACTTGGTCGTTTTTAACGTGTCCCTCTATGTTGCAGATTGACCGGAAAATTTAATCAGTTATAATTAAAGCGTGTATCGTCTACAACCTCGATGAGTTGCAGATTGACCGGAAAATTTAATCAGTTATAATAAATAATTTTATTTTTAGCTATGGAAACAGGTTGCAGATTGACCGGAAAATTTAATCAGTTATAATTTTTTAATTCTTTAATCATTAATCACTCCAGTTGCAGATTGACCGGAAAATTTAATCAGTTATAATTTATGGAGTGTGTGCACAATATGTTGATGGGTTGCAGATTGACCGGAAAATTTAATCAGTTATAATTGAAAGCGGTGAATTCATAACAGACCAAGCGTTGCAGATTGACCGGAAAATTTAATCAGTTATAATATTATCGACGAAAACGTAAAAGAAAAAGAAGTTGCAGATTGACCGGAAAATTTAATCAGTTATAATTCAGTAATTCAATACATATCAAAACGTCGGGTTGCAGATTGACCGGAAAATTTAATCAGTTATAATGGGCTGGGTTACATTCTGCCAACCTCGGTCGTTGCAGATTGACCGGAAAATTTAATCAGTTATAATTTTTAGGATTAAAACTACTTGTTACGGCTGGTTGCAGATTGACCGGAAAATTTAATCAGTTATAATTCATGGTCTAAACCTCTACCCACTGCATATGTTGCAGATTGACCGGAAAATTTAATCAGTTATAATACTCTGTAACCCATCATTGATGACACGTAAGTTGCAGATTGACCGGAAAATTTAATCAGTTATAATCGCAGATCGAAAGCGGCAGCGCAGGCGGAGGTTGCAGATTGACCGGAAAATTTAATCAGTTATAATAGAAACAGAGGCAGAATGGAAAGTAGACCAGTTGCAGATTGACCGGAAAATTTAATCAGTTATAATATCTACAGGCTCATATGTTGCAGTCCTCGGGTTGCAGATTGACCGGAAAATTTAATCAGTTATAATTTCCTTTATAAATGTAATATCGCTTGAGTTGTTGCAGATTGACCGGAAAATTTAATCAGTTATAATTAAAGGGCGGTAAACATGAATAGGGGGCGTGTTGCAGATTGACCGGAAAATTTAATCAGTTATAATCATCCTATAAAAATTTCTTTTCCGAATTTTGTTGCAGATTGACCGGAAAATTTAATCAGTTATAATCAACATCCAAAGAAGCAGCCATAATTTTTTGTTGCAGATTGACCGGAAAATTTAATCAGTTATAATTTTTGTACCATATCAATCGAAAACCTAGGTGTTGCAGATTGACCGGAAAATTTAATCAGTTATAATATATTTCTTACGACTTCTAATCCATGTATTGTTGCAGATTGACCGGAAAATTTAATCAGTTATAATGATTATGGTTATTTGATGACTGTAGCCTATGTTGCAGATTGACCGGAAAATTTAATCAGTTATAATTTAAAAACGACAAAGTATTTGATAATACGGGTTGCAGATTGACCGGAAAATTTAATCAGTTATAATACGTCTGATGTAATTCCTGATAATATAAGGATTTATCTAACATCAGACGTATTTTTTTTGCAAAAAAATTAGAATAACATAAGTTGTTCAGGCTGTTTTTTCTTAATTTTTGTTGAAGAATTATAACTAATGATATTTGCATATTGCTTATCCGTTATAGTAAGTATATCTACTTTACCATCGGTAGGCAAATTTGTTTGTATCATTCTATAATATTTTTCACAGGCATCTTTTCCGGAAAATAATTTTGTATATATTGAATACTGGACCATAGAAAAACCGTTGTCTAACAAAAATTTTCTGAATTGAGACGCCTCTTTGCGTTCATTTTTTTCAATTACTGGTAAATCAAATAAAACTAACATCCACATAAGCTCATACCTATTCAATAATGGTGATTCCATCTTTATTTCCTTCCCAAACAGGTAATTCAATAACAGGTTTCTTAAACTCTAATGCTTTTACATAAGAATTTGCCAAATAATGCATACTCTGTACTAACTGAGTATTTTCTTCATTGAATTGAACTTTTACTAATAAAAGATTTGCAAGCATTTTTTTTGTTTCTGGATTAAGTGTTGATTCACCTCCTTTTGTAATATTGTAAACAAATAAATCTACAATAGGTCTGTAAATTTCCATCATATCATCTACTAAGCAGAATGGATTCAAGTTATTTTCATGATGCAGTCCTAGAGCAGGCATTAGGCCAGCACAAACAATGGATCTTGCCATAGCTGAGCGAATAATAGCATATCCATAGTTTAATAAACTGTTTATTCCAGGTGCTTCTCTATCTCGCTTAAAATCTTTACCGAATAAACTTTGCCAGTATAATTTGGCTGCATAGGCTTCTCTGTTATCTGCATCGCCCGATTTTACAGTAGTTGCAATTAAATTAAGTTTTGTTGAATTAATATGGCAGTAATCTAAAGTTAATGCCTGATTTTTAATTTTCTTAATAACAAGTTGCTGCCAGATTCTTTTCTTTAATGGCTCAGAAGCTGTAATTTGATTTTTTATTATTTTTGATTGAAGACAGTTGGATACAATGGGGATTATTAAACTTTGTGGATTATAGTTATTTCCACATAGAACTGTTATACAATTCCGTTCTGCTAATGCATTTAATATATTTTTTGAAAAAGAGGCTGATTGTGATGATATTAATAAAACACCAATGTCATCAAGGGGAACTTGTCCTAAAACTTCATTTTCATGTTTTACAACAAGGAAACCTCTGTTAAGAGAAAGATATCTGTTTTCTTCACAAATTTCTAAAACTTTATTAAGCATTACCTAATTATCGGTATGGTTAGTAGAGTTTTAGTAGGATTATTTTCTTGAGACAATTCCTATTGGTGATACAGTTATGGCTTTTGCTTCCATTGTGCTGAATAAAATATTAACAGAAATAAAATTCTGATTTTTTTGATTTTTCCAACATGGTTCTGTCATTGTGTGCGCTGTAGTTTGCAACCAATCAGAACAATCTGTTACAGCATAAATAGGACGAATATCCACTTTATTTTGTGTTGCAGAAAAACCTGCAATACGACACTTGTAGAAGTTACCATCCTTTGAAAATTCCAAGTAATCGTTTTTATGAAGAACACATATTTTTTTTGCTCTTGCATCTTTGTTTTTCCACAAATCAATCACTTCTTTTTTAGGTTGATTATTTTCAGCAATTTGATCACGTCTTAAATATTGGGCTTCGAAAGTGCATTTGGCACCATCTTTTTTAGGAGGCATTTCCCATATAACTGCTGCAAAATAATCATCTGGTGCAAGGTATCGATTGACTTTACCTTTTACTTCAATAGGTGTTTGGACTCTATTTAGACAACGAACTTTTGTAATATGATATTTTTTCCCTTTGCCTTTATTTGCTTTACCTGTCCATTCTTTTGCTGCAAAATCCTGCATTATTTCTTCAAACTTTTTACCTTTTTCTTTGGCAATAAAATCTATAAGTTTTTCTTTAATTTTTTCATCAACAATATCCTGTATATTATTTTCTTTTAATGAAATAACTGGTGTTCTAGAAACATAATATTCCTTGAAAATTATAATTTGAGGATAAATTTCTGCAAAAGCTTTTTGTACTTTTTTTATATCCTTTAGTTCATCAAAGCTTGTTTGAATTTCTATTCGCACTCGCTCAGTTTTTATTGCTGGAATATCATTAATTTGCAAATCCTTTATTTTGATTCTTTCTTCACGTTTAATTTTTCCAAGAAGTGTTTCTTTAGAGAGTTTACCTTCTCGACCATGGTCTGGCTTAAAACTAACTACAATATTGCGAACTTTATCCTGGAATTCATTTCGTAAGATAGGGAACGGAGGTACTTCAATTCTATTTTTCATAGAACGGGCATTTAGTTCTGATATTTGTTTTACAAGAGACCTGTCTGTTAATGCAATTACTACAGCATCCATTGCATGGTGTCTATGGTCGTAACGATTTTTCCTGTATTCTCCAACTAATTCTGGTTTTAGACCATACATAGCAATTTCTTTTTCTGTAATTTTACCTTTAAGAATAGAATCTATTTCCCATTTGTCTCTAAGTAATTTTGTCATGCCACCATTCACGGTCCAGATATCATTACATATAGAGTGAAGATACTTGTATGCAGTTCTTGATAGATATGCATTATCAGTGAGTTGGCGTGATATAAAATTGCTGTTTTGTTCAAACTCTTCCATTGCAGTTTCTGAAAATCTGTTGCGTTTGGCTTTGTTGTGTAATAAATCTGACCGACGAATAATATCTAGCCAATTGTAGCCATCGGCACTTTGACCAAATGCTTCAAAAGGAGAACGTTCTTTTTTGTAGGCATTACATGAAGCATGTGCAATTGTTAGATTTGATTCTGCATCTAATAAGGTTCTGCTATAAGGAAGAATGTGTTCAATTTCTATTTTTGATTCAGAACTAAATAATTCAGCAGCAGAAATAACTTTGCCGCAATAAATACATCGTCTGGATAAAGAGTCTGAACCTAATTCTTCCCATAATCTATATTTTAATCGTTGTGTCCTATTAGGGTATTCAATTTTAAAACCATCTTGTAAATTTTTATTGATTAGTTCGTTGCGTTTTCGGTTTTCATTTTGTTGTTTAATAATATTTACTTTTGCTTCTCGGCTAGCTTTTAATTCACGCGATAATTCAATAGCAATTTGTGTAGGTTTTCCATATTTTTTAATAAGTGCGTTTACAATAACTCTTGTTTGATTTAATGCAACATGAACTGTTGGATTGCTTATTTTGCCATATTTTTTTTCAGGCTTAGTTTCTGGTGCACTTAAATCGCCACCCACAGTAGAACCTGTTAATATTTTACCGTAATATTCAAGAAGATCTGTTTGTTCTATATCTTGTGATGCATAGTTATAACCTAAAGCTTGTACTGCAGAAGTATAATTACAGGCTGTACCCAAATTAAGCATTTTTTTAACAAGTTGTTCAGAAACTTCTTTACATAAACTGGTTGTTCCTGGCGAAAGAATCAGCGATACAATTTTATTTGTTTGCTCTGCAGATAAATTGTATTTATTTAGTAAATCCAAAACTTCCTGATCTTCGTCTGCTGTAATAAGAAGTTCTACTATGGTATCTTGTTCTTCTAAAGAAAAAGTATCCCATATATCTCCAAAACGATTTTTACTTCTCATTTTTACAGCTGTACTGTTACCTAATAAATATTGTCTTGATGGAGATTCAAGATTAAAAGAACATTCTGGTTTTAAAGATAGTTTTTTTCGAATATCATCAAATGTAACTTTTTCCTTTGAATTTAATAGTTTGATTAATGTTTCATCTTGTTCATCTGTTAGAGGTTGTTTTTTACCTAATTCATCAAAATATACAAGATTACGAACATCTTGCAGTATTCGTAAT
This sequence comes from Treponema sp., assembly GCA_016292805.1. Taxonomy (GTDB): domain Bacteria; phylum Spirochaetota; class Spirochaetia; order Treponematales; family Treponemataceae; genus Treponema_D. The sequence goes on from JAEDFM010000026.1 coordinate 6,730, forward strand.
ATCTGTGCACAAGGCATAGCTTTGAATGTTCTTTCATGTTCTGGCTCATAAAGACATTTTCCACGCAATTGTTTTTTTAATGGTCTTTGAAAAAAGATAGAATCAAAAATGGAATTCCAATTTAAGTTTGGATAAAATTCTAATTGGAAATTTTTTATGGCGTTAAATTCATCTATGTACATTTGGCGAGTAGGGTAGTATGACATACGGCCTGGAGAAAATCTTATTCCACCGTTTGAGTCCTGATTCTTATATAAATACTCGCCTAATGTTCGACATTTTGAATCTTTGATGGCTTTCAAAAGATTATTCTGCATATCTTTTTGTGATAGGTTTGTGCTTTTAGATTCTTTATCTGAAGTTTCTTGATTGGAGTTATCTTTTCGATTGCTTTTAAAACCACGACGAACTGAAAGATTAAAAAGAACTCTTCCAAGTTCATTTGGTTCTAATTTTCTTTCGAGAGCTGAAACTCTTAATTCATATGGATTAAGAAGTTTAAGAGCTAAAGCTTCTTCTTTTGAATTTGGTATTAATCCTTCCTTTTGTAAAAGTCTGAAAGTAGCACGTCTGCGAAGTTTTCGTCTATAAATAATTTTACGTTGGCCTCTGGCTGTACGTCGTTCAACAGCTAGAGGTTCTTTAGTTTTAGGATTTCGACCATCTGAGAAAATACGGACTCCTAAATCTAATAATTCTTCAATTTCTTTGTTTTTATCAATTGAAAATACACTCCAACCAATAGAATTTGTTCCTAAGTCAAGACCTAAACGCCAATTCATAATCATCTCCAATTCTTTTTGTTTATTATAACATAGTAATAAAAATACGGATAATCAATTTGACAAATAAAAAAAGTTAAATTATATTTAAATTACTGATTAAATTTTCTGGTCAATCTGCTAACAAGGAGTCCTTGAGACTCCGCAAAATGCTTTTATATTCAGAATACGAATATAAATAGACTATCAAATGATAAAGGAAGCTACGGCTTCCTTTTTTTTTGCCAATTTTCAGTTTCCCGGGATTTTAGGGGAAGGCTTTCCCCTCCTTCTAGTGTACTTTTCCTTTCTTTTTGTAAAAACAACTATACATATACCGTAATTTTGTAAAAAAATAAAAAAAATTGTTATATTCTTGTTCCTAAAAATAGAAACAGTGTTATAATAGGAATTCGAGGGGAAAAAGTATGAATAAAGTATTTTGTCCATTCTGCCACCAGGAAGTGACAGAAGATGCAGCTCCATCTGTATGTGATAATGCACTTGGTTTCAGCTATATTTGCTACAAGAAGATTTGTCGTAATAAAGACAAACACCGCTCTAATGGAAACATTGTAATTCCATACAAATCAGAAAGAAAAAGAACTAATACTAAGAAAATATCTGCTGCTTAAGCTTTTACTTCAACGCTTTTTGAAGGCTTTCAAGATTTTTCTGCATTTGGGAAATGTAAGTTACGCCGGCAAAGGCCTGGCGTAATGTTACTGACTGCATTGAATCCATTGTAAGGATATCGCAATTTGGCTTTTTGGCATTTCCAATAACTGTTTTTGCAATTTTTTTATCGCTGTTTTCTAAAACGATAACGGCTGATGAATTTAACTTAACTAAGGTTTCTGAAAGTAAATCTATTGCTTCTGCACCTGGCTCCCTTTGGCCTGCACAGTTACTAAATGGGGCACAGTACTGAATTCCGTAATCTTCTGCCAGATACCGGAATGGGAAGCGGTCGCAGATGATTAATGTTTTATTTTGTGAAGCCTGAACAACTCCCTGTAAACTTAAATCCATAGCATCTAATTTTTTCATATAGTCTGCCAGGCGGGACTTATAACGGTCTGCTGAATCTGGTAAAAGCTGGCAAAGGGTTTCTGTAAAATAACTACAGGCTATTTTTGCGTTTTTTACAGAAAGCCAAAGGTGTTCGTCATAGTCTGTTGCATCTGGGCCATCTTTTTTAAGCTGATCTTTTAAAACTTCCATAAGGTTGATTACTGTCTGATTTGTGTTTGATGAATTGTTCAGAATGTCTGTAATCCAGGTGTGGCTTTTGCCGCCGGTGTAAAACAGGAGGTTGCAGTCTGCTACTGTTGAAAGGTCGGTGCTGGATGGAATGTAACTGTGCAAATCTACTCCGTTTTTTTCCAGCAATGTAAGGGTGGTGGCGTCATCATCATCACCAAGAATATTGCGGGCCCAGTCATATTCTGGAAAAATTGAACATACAATATTTACTTTATCTGAAGTGTCCATTTTACGAACCTTACAGCTGGAAAATTCAATAACAAATAAAACTGCCAGAGCGGTAATTAAAAATTTTTTCATACTATAAAATAATGCTTTAATTACGGGCAAATTGCAACCTTGTATTTATTGTATATATAGGGGAAATCTACTATAATTCAGTAAAATTATTTTCATATACGTCGAGGTAATTATGATCACTTGGGCAAATGCTGATACTCTTTCTTCATGGAAGAAACTTCAGTCTCTTAAAGGTATGGTTTCTGTAGCTGACGAACTTTCTGGTGCTGGTGCTGCAGATAGAATCGCTAAATATTCTATTCCTATGGGTGGCAATCTTACTTATAACTATGCTGCTAAACAGGTAAACGAACAGATTCTTAAAACTTTGGCTGAACTTGCTGAAGAACAGCAATTGGTTGAAAAATATCAGGATTTGCTTAATGGTTCTGTAATTAACACTGGTGAAAACAGAATGGTATTGCACCAGCTTACTCGCGGTCAGCTTGGAAAAGATGTTATGGCTGATGGCGTAAACAAACGTGAATTCTACATCAACGAAGTAAAACGCATTGCTGATTTTGCCAACGATGTTCATTCAGGAAAATTGGTAAACGAAAAGGGTGAAAAATATACAACAGTTTGTCAGATTGGTATTGGTGGTTCGGACCTTGGTCCACGAGCTATGTACCTTGCTTTGGAAAACTGGGCAAAGAAAAACAATACTTTCAAAATGGAAGCAAACTTTATTTCTAATGTTGACCCAGACGATGCTGCTGCTGTTTGCAAAAAACTTGATATTTCTAAAACAATTTTTATCTTGGTTTCTAAATCAGGAACTACTCTTGAAACTTTAACAAACGAATCATTTGTAAAAGAATTCATTAAAGCCGCTGGCTGTGATGCTTCTAAACACATGATTGCTGTAACATCAGAAACTTCTCCATTGGCCCATAACCCAGACTATATGGCTGCTTTCTATATGGATGATTACATTGGAGGCCGCTATTCTTCAACTTCTGGAGTTGGTGGAGCTATTTTGAGCCTTGCATTTGGACCAAAAGTATTCCAGGACTTCCTTGATGGTGCTGCAGAAGAAGATAAGCTTTCTTTGAACAAAAATATCTGCGAAAACCCAGCTTTGATGGACGCTTTAATTGGTGTTTACGAAAGAAACGTTCAGGAATATCCTGCAACTGCAATTCTTCCATATTCACAGGCTCTTAGCCGTTTCCCAGCTCACTTGCAGCAGCTTGATATGGAATCTAACGGTAAATCTGTAAACCGCTTTGGAGAAAAAATTGACTATGTAACAGGTCCAGTAATTTTTGGTGAACCTGGAACAAATGGTCAGCATTCATTCTACCAGTTGTTGCACCAGGGAACAGACATTGTTCCATTACAGTTCATTGCTTTCCAGGAAAATCAGACTGGTGACGATGTAACAATTAAAGGTTCTACAAGCCAGACAAAACTTTGTGCAAACGTAACTGCTCAGATTGTAGCTTTTGCCTGCGGTAAAAAAGATGAAAATCCAAACAAAGCATTTGCTGGTGGCCGTCCTTCAAGCTTGATTTACGGTAAAGACCTTAATCCAAAATCTTTGGGAGCTTTGCTTGCTCACTACGAAAACAAAGTTATGTTCCAGGGCTTTGTATGGAATGTAAACAGCTTTGACCAGGAAGGTGTACAGCTTGGTAAAAAGCTTGCAACTGCTGTATTGGCAGGTGAAATGGAAGGTGCTTTGGCTGCATATGCAAAATTGTTGATTAAATAGTAAGAGCTGATATTCACAAGCTTCTTTTAGTCACGGATTATGCTGATAAACCTGATAATCCGTGACTATTTTTTTTTAACATTTTATCCGTATAATCCGTGTAATCCGTGACTATTTTTTAATACTTTATCCGTGCAATCCGCGTAATCCGTGACAAAAACTATTCTGAAATAATTCGTAAAATCTGGTCTTTGACTTTTAGGAATTCTTCAATAAGAATTGGGTCAAAGTGGGTGGCAGATTCTGCAAGCATAATTTCAAAGGCTTGGTCTGGTGGAATTGGCTTTTTGTAGCATCGTTCAAATACAAGTGCATCAAAAACATCTGCAATTGCCATAAAGCGGGCGCATAATGGAATTTCGGTTTTCTTAAGTCTGTCTGGGTATCCTGTGCCGTCCCAGTGTTCATGGTGCCATTGGGCCATTTCGATTGCGGTTTTTACATAATCCCTATCATCAGAAATTCCAATAATATCTTTTACAATACGACCACCTTCCGATGCATGTTCTTTCATTAATTCATATTCTTCAAAAGAAAGCTTCCCTGGTTTTTTTAGCAATGTATCAGAAACAACAATTTTACCAATATCATGCATTGGGGCAGCTTTTACCATATTTTTGATATAGTCTTCTGTAAGTATTTCAGTATAATGACCATCCTTTAATGTCTGATGGGCAAGAATTTCTATAAAGATACTTGTTCGTTTTGCATGTTCTCCAGTTTCTGTATCACGGTTTTCAACAAGGTTTGAAAGACTGTTGATTGTGTGTTCCTGGAATTTAATAAGCTTTTGTTCTTTGTCCTGAACTTCATCTGTAGAGCGTTTGTAGTAGATTTCCAGATCCTGATGGGCATTCATAAATATAAACAGAATGGAAAATGTCATACCTGTGTTTACAAGTCCAAGCCCGTAGAATTTAAGCTGAATTACATGCATAAGGAGTGGAAGAAATGGGAATGAAAGAAAAACCCTAAGCTGTCGTTTGTTAAAGAGCTTTCTGTTTATAAAAATAACGATTACGCTTAGCAAATAGAAAATAATAAAGAACAGAACGGAAATCCAGTTGTATTTTCCTCGCATATAATAGTTGTCTGGAGTAAAGTAATAGAAGAGCCCTGTAAATGGTGTTGCAATCAGGAAACATATATAGGTAATTGCAAATATAAGACTGATGTTAAAACACCAGGGACTGATTTTTTTTGGGTAAAAATATGCCTGAATATATTTAATCAGAAAGAGCAGGGTAACGGGAACCATAAGATAAAAAATAAACATCATTATGTGAAGGTATGGTACATGCCAGGCAGGGGAGTTTCCTTCTGCAATCCAGTTGGCAATATCGGCAATATTATAAATAAGAACACTGATGCAGGAAAGAACAAGATATTTAATAGTTTTATGTGTTCTTACTTTTGCAGCAAGTGAGAATATCATAAATAGACATATTGCACAGTTATAAATATCAATACCTGTACTTAAAACGTTTGTAACTTCGCGTGATAAATTCATCATATATATCATAACATATAAAGTTATGAATAAGATAGAGTTTATTTTATACAAAATTATGTCAATGTATAATAATTGTATTTTATGCAAGAATTATGTATATTTATTGTATATTTATGCATTTATAAATCAGGGGATGTAAAATGAAAGAGCGTCAGTCTCGTCTTAAGGCAATTAAAAATCTTATTAAAAATAACATAATTGAAAGTCAGGATGATTTACTTGCGCTTTTGCAGAAAGAAGGTTTTGATGTTACCCAGGCTACTTTGAGTCGCGATCTTAAGCTTTTAAAGGTTGGAAAGGTTCCTGATGGAAAGTCTGGTTACATGTATGCGTTACCAGGTGATGATGAAAATGCAGAAAGTGAAGCTATTTATGTACAGGACTTTTTGCGAGGTTATGTAAGCATTGACTGGAGTGGAAATATTGTTGTTATTAAAACTTTCCCAGGTCATGCAAATACAGTTTGTAATGCAATTGATAATTTAAATATGGATGAAGTGTTAGGAACTGTAGCTGGAGATAACTGTATGTTTGCCTGCCTTAGAGAAGGGGTTACAGGCGATGATTTTATGGCTACATTAAAAAAACATATACCTGGAATTGAGGATTAATTCAAAATTTAGTAAAATTGGCTCATGCAATTTACGAGTACTAGAAACAGAGAATTATCAGTTAAGTTTTCCCAGGCAGTAAAACAGTGCATACCTGAGGATGGTGGCGTTTTTGTACCATCAGAATCTTCTATCGAAGATTTACGAAGATGGATTTATTACATTGACGAAAACACTTCCTTCCGATCAATTGCGGGAACTTTAACTTCAGCATTTATACAGGACGAATTTTCTCCTATCATTTGTGAAACTATTGCCACACAGGCATTTCCTTTTTCTCCTGTTGTAACTCAGCTGGACGATCATCTTTTTAATCTTGAACTTTACCACGGTTACACAGGCTGCTATCGTGACTTTGGAGTTTCTTACCTTTGTTCATATCTGGAATACACACAGAAGCTTAATGGTGGAAATACTGTTTTCCTGGATTTTACAAACGGGGAACTTGGGGCCTTGCTTTCTAAAGTGCTTCACGGTAAAGAAACAATCAAAGCTGTTGTAGTTTATAAAAAAGGAACTGTTCGTGGTATTGCAGACGAAGATTTAGTCTGGAATGGTGGAAATATTTATCCTGTAGAAATGGATGGAACTGAAGCGCAGATTAAAGCTGCTATTTCCAAGATTTTTGCAGATAAAGAATTTTCTGAGAATCATCATCTTTCTGTGGCTAATACAACTAATATCTGCAGACTTTTTGGTCAGATTTTCCATTACCCATATTCTTTTGCACAGATTAAAAATAAAGTTGATTCAGATATTTATTATGCCTGCGATGCTGGTAACTATGCAACTTTAATGGCAGGACTTTACAGCTGGCGTTTTGCATTACCTGTAAGCGGGTTTTATTTACCTGCAACAGATTCTCTTTCAACAGATGCTGGCGGAAGACCTAGGGTTCTGGATGCATTTGTTGACCTGAAGAATCGTGGTGAAACAAATCCCTCGGTTCCTGCTAATCTTGAAAGAGTGGAATCCTTCTTTGGCGCAAATGCCCTTATGATGCGCAGCTTTGTTCATCCGGTAGAAGTTTCGGAAAAAGAAAGAGAAAAGGCTGCAAAAGAGCTTTATATGAAATATGGAGTTTTTGCTGATCAGGGATTGGCTTCTTCTTATGCAGCTGCCAGAGAAAACATGAATGAAATTTTTGATGAAGAAGGAGCTTTAGTTTTGATTTCCCAGAATCATCCATCCTTAAGTGCTGAATACTGCCGCCATGTAATTGGGGAAAGCCCGGTAATGCCTGACAATGTAAAGTCAACAATGAAGCCTAATGAACTGGGTAAAAAAATCATTGCAACTGTTGATGAGTTAAAAGAAATTTTAAAAGATTTCTAACAGTATTTTAGCATCATCTGTCATGGGGAGGTGCGAAGCACAGTGGTTATACACTTTGCTTCGCTTTATCCCCCGTTATGACATTTTACTTCTTCTTTGCCGGTGCTTTTTTAGATACCGGTTTTTTAGCTGCTGTTTTTTTAGGAACTGCCTTTTTTGAAACAGTTTTTTTTGCAGTAGTTTTCTTTACAGCAGTTTTTTTTGCAGTAGTTTTCTTTACAGGTTCTTCAAAAGCCTTAAGTAAAAGCTGGCATTTATAAACTGACTTAAGCTTAGCCCTACAGATTTTTTTGTATAAACCAAATACTGCAGGTAACTTAGCAGCTGTAGCATTCAAAGCCATAATCATAAAGATTATGTTTAAGTTCTCTTCTATAATTTCCTTGTTAAACCACTTAATGTTATCAAAGGTATTTGCACCGCTTAATGCCCGTTCAAACTTGCTGTCTACCAAAAGGCTCACAATTTTATATGCTGCTTTCTTTTCATCTTTTGTGGTTTTTGGAAGAGCCGATGCTCCTGTATAACCTTCCAGCAAAGTAACTTTTCGCATAAAATCCTTAAGATTTTTCTTTGCAAACTGATTATATTTGCGTCCAAGATTCCATTTATCGGCAAGACCATTGTCTGCATATTCAGCAGAAATTGCCCATCCCTGTAATGCAAAACCTAGAGTAGGTTTTGACTGAATCATAAGCTTTGCAAAGGCTTCTGCAGTTGTTGCTTTTGCCAAAGCCTTCTGTAAATCTGCTGGAACCTTTGGTTCTTTTGCATTATGAATTGCAGCCAGCTTCTTTACGCGGGTCTTAAACAAAGCGTACTGTTTTTCTGGTGAAGCAGGCTTTTTAATACCGGCATCCATTCTGCTGAATCGTTCTGCAGTTTTGTAGAATTTAAGGGCACTGTCCTGGGCATCCTTTAAGATGGTGTTTATTTTTTTAATATCAACCTTATGGATTGCTACGTCGCCGTTTGCTCCTCGCGATGACAGTGTGGAATGGATTGCTTCATCCTTTGCACTTGCCAATGCAGCGCCTTCAGCTACCTTTTTGCCTTTTCCTTTGCCACCAGCTTTCTTTCCATCAGAACTTTCACCCTTACAATCCTCTGATGACTGACGACTAATGACTGATGACTTCTTTTCCCCACCAAATTCTTCCACTAATGGAAGCAATGCTTTTTCTGCAAATACTTCCAGATCTTTATACAAATCTTTGTAAATCAATTCCTGGAATGCTGTTTCAATATCATCGCAGCCGGCACCATTTAAAAATTCACAGAGAATCTTATAACGGTGATCTGCTGTATCTGTAACCTGCTGAACATTCAAGAATACCTGGTATTCAAAACCGTTGAGCATAACGAACAAACCTTTTTCACAGATTTCTGAAGATTTGCGGATGAACCACTGGCGGCTTCTGTGTTCCTGAAAAATACAGTATTTATCGTCTTCGGCTGTAAGATTAAGACCTTCTGCAATAGAGCGGTTTTTCATTTTAACTTCATCACCATTGCCTGTTTTTACAGCATAAGGGTCAGAAAATTTAATCCATCCGTGAGCCTGTTCGTATTTATTGTTATAGAAAACAACGGCTCGTTCGTTTCCGGCACCGTTAGAATATGCAAATACATTTTCGTTTACAGCACCATCCTGCCATAAGTCGTAGAATAAAAAGTTTTCTACACCACTGAACAGATATCTTTTTTTCATAAGAGGGAAAATATCATGCCAGTGACGTTCTACCAGATAATCCCGTGGCTTTTCATCCTTGTAGGCTTTTGTATATTCCATTCCGTATTTTTCTGTGTAGCCTTCAATCTGACCGTGGCCAAACATTGGAAGGCCAGGCATAGTAATCATAAGAGTACAGCAGCCAAAATATTTATCACCATCACCAAACTGAGCAATTGCAGTCTCTTCATCCGGATTGTTCATAAAGTTTACATAACGTTTAAGAACCTGCGGGTCAAAGGTGATTGTATTTTTTACAGTCTCTCTGTATTTCTGGTTTTCTTCTTTTTTTAGCATGTTCATAAAAGCAGAATTGTAGACACGATGCATACCAAGAGTACGAACAAAGTAACCTTCCATCATCCAGAAGGCTTCTGCTAAAAGCAATGTATCTGGACATTCTTTTGCAACACGGTCTACAACTTCGCGCCAGAATTCGTTTGGAATTGCATCGTTAAACTGCTGGGTGCTTAAGCCGGTTTCGGAACGGGTTGCAATATCTCCTCCGTGTCCTGGCTCTGGATACCACAAACGGCGGATAGATTTTTTTGCAAGAACCATAGCGGCATCAAAACGGATGATAGGGAAGTTCCGTGCTACATGTAAGATTTCCTGCATTACTGCTTCTCTGGCTTCTGGATTCAAGAAGTCAATCTGAGCTGTATCGTTCCAAGGTAAACCTGTTCCGTCATTTCCGTGGTAAATATAGCGGGTGTCACCAGTCTGATTATCTACCCGCTTAAATACAACTGAACAGTCATCCTTTGAGTAATAGTGGTCTTCAAGATAAAGTGAGATTCTTCCGTCCTGGGAAAGGTTTTCTCCGTTGTAAGTGTACTGTGGGTAAGGATTGTCTCTGCGCTGAATAAAGCGGTCAGGATGATTGATAACCCAGTCGCCGTCCATACCAGTGTGGTTTGGTACCATGTCTGAAGCAAGACGGATTCCTCGCTGCCACAAACGGCTACGGAGATTTGCAAGTGCATCCCAGCCACCAATGTTCTGGGCAATATTGTAATCGTAAAGGGAATATGCCGAAGCCGCTGCTTCTGGGTTTCCACAAATCTGTTTAATTCTGCGGGAAGCTTTAGATCGTTCCCATAAACCAATAAGCCAGAGTCCTGTAAAGCCTTCATCTCTAAGACGGTCTAATTCTGCATCAGGAATCTGGTCTAAGCGGGTAATAGGGTAGCCGTACTGCTTTGTAAGCTGATCCAGCCATACCAGGACAGTCTTTGCCATAAGAATTACATTAGGCATCCATTCTTTATCTTCGCTGAACCGTTCATATTCGTTCATTAAATTTTCAAAGGAATATGGATCCATTTCTGGTAAGTCGCCGCCACCAAAACCGTGCCAGGCTGCTTTTTCTTCTTCGGAGATTGTATCCATTCCCTGTAAAATTCTTTTGAGCCATTCGCCAAGAACTGTGTTCCAGTATTTCTGAATATATTCCAGCTGTCCTTTAAGACTGTCCGGTGCAAAAAGCTGAGGTTCTCTAAGCAGATTGATTAAATCGTGATCGAATGGACCATAGTTAGGTTGGGTTTTTGCAAATTTCTGTATAGAAGCCCATGTTTTTGAGTAAAGCTTATTTTTTGCAAGAACAGTATCGTCAAATAAAAGTTTAAAAGGATTAAAAGCAGGATTTTCGTTTGCAATATGAAGAAGAAGCATTTCTTCAAGAGTCTGTTCCCGATTTGAGCGAGGTTTGTTTGTTCCTGCATCAATAGATGTTCTGTTTAAATATTCTTCTGCAGTAGTTTTTTCTTTATAAACTTCAACAGGAGGAAATTCCTTTATGAAGTCTAAAAGTAATGTATCAATTTCAGCTGGCTTAAACTGTTTATTCAAATCTTCCAGCATATCTTTCATAAAATCAGGAGCCTTCTGGCGGCGGTATATTAAACAAACATAGTGGAATATTTCATCAATCAATCCCATTGCATTCAGCTGGCCGGCAGAAACCTTTTTATTTTCGTCTTTTGTTACAGCTTCTATATAGTTGTTGAACAGCAGCTGAAAATCCCGAACATTTTTCATGTTTGCAAAAATGACATTTCCACTGGAAGCAAAAAGACCTTCATTAAAGCTGCATAAATCACGCACTTTGCGAGAAATGTGGAATTCATTGTAGGAAATATTCATATTACTTTTCGTCATCAGCTTACAGTTTTCAGTCATCAGTTTAATGCTTGAAAACTGTAACCAAAGACTTTTACCTCTCTGTAATTTTTTTTATTTTATTTATCAAATCAGAATCTTCATTCAAAGCTTCAACAGAACATGGAATTCTATATGTCCAGTTGAATTGATTTACAGATCCCGGAACATTAATTCTTTCATCATCTGCATTTTCCAGCCAGTATTTTTTATTCATATATAAATAATCCTGGAGTGGATTTACATACCACATACTGGCACTTTTAGCCCCAGCTGCCAGTATCTTTTCAGCAACTTCTGGAGTAAATGCATCGCTTTCTTCATCTATCAATTCTCGTACAGACAATTTTTCTGATGACTGATGACTGCTATCTGACGACTTTTCCCCATCCCACCAGCTTCTGATAGTAGTGGAATCGTGAACTGAAGTTGTTGTTACGGAAAGAGGAGTGTAGTCTTCAAATGGAATATAAGGTTGACCTTCCTTTTCCCATTTACGGCACCATCTTACAACCCGCAGCCCCAGAATATTATGCTGAGCCATAGTTTTTGGAACACATTCAATTCCAACGCCTAAGTCTTCGCCACAAGGAATCATCTTTATATCTGAAGTAATGGCTGTAAATATTTCATTAGCCTGTTTTTTCCAGAGCTTTTCATTTTTCTTGTTTACGGCTTCAAACAATTTAAGGAGTTCTGATTTTTCAGTTTCGTTCAAGGTTCCCCAGGAAGTAGACTGGCCGTAAGTCCACAATGGAATGTATTTGTTTTTTGCAACTTCAAGTAAGGTTCTGTTAGACCAGTATTCCACAAGCTTCTGTTTAATACGGAAAGCTCCATCCTGATTGCAAAGTTCACCAAAACTTGTATCCCAAATCTGCTGGCTGCCTTTTACGCTGTTCTTAAAAAGCCAAAGCTCTTCGTTTCCAATTCGTTCACAAAGAATTTCAAGAATTTTATGGGCAATTTCGTGGTTCCAGGTAATTTCTTCTACAACACCTGTAGGAATATGGGGCTTACTCAGCCAGCGGATTCTATCGTCATCAAAACCTAATTCATATAAATCATCTTTTTTAAAGCAGGCATAAGGTTCTGTGTGACCATTTAAAGCATTGCAATCTGTGGCAGGAATAGCCCAGATGCGGAAAAAGCCAAGAATATGATCCAGACGATAAGCATCGTAATATTTTGATGCAGTTTTAAGGCGGTCCTTCCACCATACATAATCTGCATCCTTTAAGTTTTTCCAGTTATAAGTAGGAAAGCCCCAATTCTGACCTGTTGGATTTTCTCCGTCTGCAGGTGAACCGGCTTTTAGATTCTGGTTAAAGAATTCAGGGAAAGCCCAGATATCACAGGAATCTTCATTCATAAGAATTGGCATATCACCTTTTAATAAAATGCCTTCTGCGTGAACTGCATCAACTGCCTGAGTAAACTGCTGGTCTGCAATAAACTGGGTCCAGGCATAGAATAAATGTTCCTTTTTAAAAGCTTTTTTGTCCCAAAGCTTTGCAATTTCTTCTGCAGTTTTGTGCTGGTCTTCTACAAGCCAGCTTTTCCAGCTAGCCTGCATATATTTCCATTTTAAGTTTTTGTATACTGCGTAGGTTTTAATCCATGAATTCTTTTTTATCCATTTTGCAAGCTCTTCAACAGGTTCTCCAGTGGTTCCTGTAGGAGTCTGTTCGTATAACATCTGCAGTAAAGTAATTTTTTTATTAAGAATATTGTCGTAGTCGTAACGCAATGAATATTTGTGATTGCTTACAAAGGAATCGTACTGTTTTTTGAATTTTGCATCCTTTGCATAAAGCTGGTCAAAGCCTGGAACCTGAGAAATTCTAATATAAATAGGATGAAGGGCAAATGCAGAAAGTCCTGAATAAGGAGAGCTTTGAGTACCCGTGTCGTTAATTGGCAGCAACTGAATAAGCTTTAAGCCAGACTGTTTACAGAATTGTGCAAAAGGAACTAAATCTGCAAATTCACCGATTATAGGGTTTTCTTTTGTGTACAGTGCTCCTAATGGAACAACAACACCAGTTATTTTTTTCTCAGTAGATAATTTTGGCATGCTAATATTATAACATGTAATGCCAAAGTGGTGTTGCTAATTTATTGCTAAATGGTTGTTTTTTTTGGAAATCAGGAAGCCAGCTGGTGTCGTCGGTAAGCTCCTGGTAATATAAATATTCAAAATCAAAGGCTTCAAGTAAATCCTGAATATCTGTAAATTCCTGTTCATTTACCAGTCTGTTTTCTATGGAAGCCAATGCTTTTTTGCGGAATTCCAGTTTTTCAGAATCTTCATCAAAAGGAACTGGTGTGTACTGATTCATAAGAGAAAGAATTGCCTTTCCATCTGCGTTTTCTTTAAGCCACTGTAAAACCTGTGCTGTTTCTTCAAATTTTCCAGGCAAAAAAAGATGACGGATTATAACGCCCTGCATCATTTTATCTCTTGGTTCACCAGGTTCAGCCCATTCTACAGGTTTTGCATCTTCAGGCTCTTCAATTTCTTCTATATTAATAGGATTATTGTCTATCATCCATTTTATTGCTTTTGCAGCAACCAGAGGATAGTCCGGGGCTGCAAACAGAGAATTGGAAAGCCCAGAGTTCAGAGTTTTTAAATCTGGAAGCCAGATTGTAACCAGCCCTTTTAAAAGTTCCAGCATTTCTACAGATTCATAAGCAGAGGAATTCCAACAGAAAGGAATTGTAACACCAGCTGCTTTAGCTGCTTTAATACCTTCGGCAATTTTTGGAATCTGATGACTGCCTGTAACCAGATTTATGTTTTCGGCGCCGGCATTCTGAAGCTTTAAACAGATTTCCGCAAATTCCTGTACAGAAACCTGACGCCCCATACCATTCTGACTGATCTGATAATTCTGACAGAAGGCACAGCGAAGTGTACAGCCTGTAAAAAAAATAGTTCCGCTGCCGCCAAAAACAGTTATCAGGGGCTCTTCCCCAAAATGAAGTCCTGCAAAAGCAATGCGCATTTCTCCAGGTTCACGGCAGAACCCAAGCTGGCCATTTTTTCGGTCAGCTCCGCATTTACGAGGACATTGTTCACATTTTGAGTAGAAATCCTGAATCATTTATTAATATGCACCTTTAGATACAAGAATCATCATAAGGTCCTGTAAAAGACCTTCAGGTAAATCTTCAGCTTCATAACCAACTAATTCGCTTAATTCCTGCCAGTCGTTCTGAGTCAGTAATTCTTCCATTTCGTCACTGTTATCTAAAAAGGCAAGAATTGCAGCCAGTTTATCAATGTGGTCAGCAGTTGGTTCTTCTGCAAAATTTTCGCTTTTAAAAACATATTCATTTTCCCAGTAAGAAAAAATCGAATCTGTTAACGAAGCAGGGCAGCTTGTTGCTCGTCCAAAAAGATTACATAAATCACCCTGAATTTTATTGTAATCACATACGCCGCTATTATTCTGGCGTTCATGTTTCTTTAATCGTTCAACATCACTTAAAAATTTTCTTATATCAGTCATGGCAAAAATTATAGATTTCAAAGCCTTTTCTTGCAATAACTACCGTTATAAATTATCATTAATATTATGGCTGAAACTGATAATAAAGATGCTTTTGATAAACTTATTGCCGGCTTAAGTGCTTCAGAACGTCAGGAAATGCTTAATCGAATAAACCAATCCGCTTCTCAAGCTATACCATTTGTTGATACAGAACGCTATAGTTCAGATGATTGGCCTACATTGCAGCAGCGTCTTAATGGAGAATCAGTCCTTTATAAAATCTACCTTTGGATCAGAAGTTTTTTTTCAAAAAAAGCTACAAATGCACTTTATAACGAAGACCTTTTAACCAAAGTTGCCCGTAAAATTAACAGAGATCATCCTGGTCTTATAGATCATCATTCCGGACTTCTGGATTCAGTATTTTATGAAAGATTAAAAACTTTAAAAGATGCAGCAGATTTTTTTAAGCCATATTTTACTTTTGTAGATTCAGCTCCAGGTGATTTTTATGTTTTTTTAAGCAGTTTTGTTTCTCCAGAACTTTCAGATTCTATCAATCGTAATGCAGATCCTTATACCCTGCCATTTACCAAAAATCCAACTCCAGCTGTAAAAAATGAGCTTTTACATAAGCTGGATGAATTGCTCAACTCTATGGATTCTGGTTCCCGTCAGAAACTTTATTATGCAATCAGCGGGTTAAACTGGCTAGAACAATATACAAGAATGCCATATATTCATTTTTGTTCTCAGTTTACAAATATTGCAGGTTCAAATTTTACCTGCCCTTATGGTAATGCAAAAAGTGATTTTGAACCTTTTGGTGCTTTATTTTCCCATGTAGTGCCTGTTCAGAGTGAAGCTCTGGAAGCTTTATTTTTGTTCAGCCAGAAAAAGGAATTAACTTCTAATACACAGGGCAAGGATGTAGAAAGGGCTGTAAAAGAATTTATGGCCATTGCCAGCTCTCATATTTCAACAATTCAAATGTTTATGTCTGGCGTTCCAATGCTTAAAATTGGAAAACTGGTAAATCAGGATTATGATTGGGAGCCTGGTAATATTGATGGTGCAGAAGCCTGGTTCCCTAGTTTTAGAAATCACTGGCGTAAAATTATAGAAGTTCGCTGGAATGACTGGCTTAGAGACAGAAAAAAGAGTCTGCTTAGCAGTAATCTTAAAAGCGACTTTATGCTTAATGAATTCCCTGTAATGCATCAGCGACCATGGATGAATCTGTGGGCACGAGTTCCATTTTCTTATGAACTTACAGGCGGTTTCCTTTCCTGGTTTGCAGTAGAAAAATATGATTCAATAATTACACCTTTAAACGAAGTAATGCTTGAAGGTATTTTTATTAAAAATGAAAATCGCCAGAGTTATTCTGAAGGATTAAATTTATTTGTTCAGGCAAATAAACAGATGCTGGAGCTTTTGGATAATCTTGCCCCAGGTGGTCCATACGGAACTTTGTTTGATGAATTTGCATCCAGCAAATTAAGAACGCTTCAGGTTCAGAATCAGATTAATTCTATGATGAAGAATACAGAAGCAGAAATTGCAGATATTATTAATAAATTCCAAAAGGGTGCCGCTGAACTGGATGATGTATTTAAAGGTTTCTTTGATGATACAAAAGACGGCATTCACGATGGGCTTCAGAACTGGACTTCCATGAAAGGTCATCAGAATAGAGAATGGCGTGATAATCTTAGAAAAATCAGAGATTTGATTAAAAAAGCAATTTTCTATCTTTCAGAGCTGGAACCAATTGATCAGGCAACAAAAGATGAACGATAAGCTGCTGACCTTTTCATTTATACAAAACGGAATAGAGCTGAAACCTGGAAAACAGGCACCGGTAGCTGGAATGACCCTCCGCGCCGCCGGCACCATGCGTTTCCGCTGGAACGAGACCAATCCTACCCGCCAGCTTTTGCTCCAGAAAATTAGGGGGAGTGGGGAAATAGTTCCTGTGGAACTTATCCATTCTCACATTGTTTACGATGTTCACAATGCCTCAGATACTCATAATCTGCAGGGTGACGGAATCATTACTACAAATACATCTCTTATTCCAACCGTAACCGTTGCCGACTGTATGCCTCTGTTTTTGTGGGACCCGGTTACAAAAGTTTTTGGAATTGTTCATTCCGGCTGGAAAGGTACAGGAATTGCAGCCCAGGCCATAAATCTTGCAAAACAAAAATATAATTCCAGGCCAGAAGATTTCTGTGTAATTCTGGGCCCTCATATTCACGACTGCTGTTACATTGTAAATCAGGAACGGGCAGATTATTTTACCCAGAATTTTGGTGCGGAATGTGTAAAACCTTTGGAAGAAGGTGGAAACTGTTATTGCGGCGGAAGAGGTTTTCCTGTGGCCTGGAATAATGGCGGTGGACCTCTTTTTAGATTATCTTTGGAAAAAGCAAATCTTTACTCGCTGGAAAAAGCGGGAGTAAAAAAAGAAAATATAAATATTATAAATGAATGCACCTGCTGTAACGAAAGGTTTGGTTCCAACAGGCGCGAAACTGTATTGAATGGTCAGCCAGACAGCTTTACTGTTCAGGCTGCGTTTATAAATCTGCAAATGGATTAATCATTTGCGCCATTTTTCTTTGGAGTTCCTTCTGCAATTCAGCTTTAGGTGGAAGCCAGATATACTGCAATCGTAACTGATCAGCAGCTGTAATAATATCTCCATTTGTTCTGGCAAGTGCAGTAATCCAGTCATTCTTAAATGCTGTACTGTTGAATTCTACATGTTCTTCTATTGTATCTATTGCAGTAATGTACCAGCGGTCTTTTATATAAGTAAGAGTGAAGGTTTGACTGACTTTTTCACATTCAATATCGTTGTATTCACCTTCGGTATGGAGCAAATAGTATTCTGCTTTATGAACAGATTTGTCTTCGTTGTGAATTTCAATTCCGTTTTCTGAAGTTACAGCTTCAGGTTTTTCATTCTTTTTATAAGCCTGATTTTTTAGTGTAACAGGTTTTCCGTCAATCATTGGAAATCCTACAGCATACAAGCCGCCTTTAGAAATACGGTCTGCTGTATCTGTATAGAATAACCAGCTGGTAAGAGTTCCAAAACCATTATCGTGATTAACTGCCTGGCGCTGCTTACTTAAAACATAAATGTTACTTACAGTATCAACAACCTTCTGAACCTTATGACCCTTTACAATATTTGAAAGAGTGATAGTGTCTTTTTCGTTTACACCCCAAAGGTAAGTCTGAACCATTTCTGTAGAGGTCATTCCCTTAGAGTAATATTCATCCATTTTTACCTTTACCAGGTTTACAGTACAAATTGCTATAACAGCTGCTGCAATTAAGCCAATAATAATACCAGAAGCATTCCGTCTAAGCTTGCGCTTTGTATTTACTTTAGAAGCCTGAGTTTTAAGATAGGCCTGAGCCTTAGCCTGAAGTTCTTCGTCGGTAAGTTTTGTTTCTGCGCTGTTGTTTTTTGCAGCGTACAAAAGCTCCAGAGGAAAGCTTGCTGTTGGTGTTAAGTCTTC
Source organism: Treponema sp. (assembly GCA_016292805.1). Lineage (GTDB taxonomy): Bacteria > Spirochaetota > Spirochaetia > Treponematales > Treponemataceae > Treponema_D. The sequence continues at coordinate 25,146 of JAEDFM010000026.1, forward strand.
GCTGGCTTTTCCTTTCTGTTTTTTGCCTGGAATGCTTACAATGTTAGAATTAAGCTTCAATGCTTTGTTGATTTCCTTTGCGAGAGTTTTATCAACACCATTTACACTTAATTCCAATGGAAGAAACTTGCGGTCCATAATATCTGCATTGCGTTCAACCTGATCTGTTGAAGGATATGCAAAACGACCAGTAAGCATTCTGTAGGCAATTGTGCCACGCATAAAACAAAGGGCAGGTAAACCAAATAAAGTTGGATTTACCCAGTGGCCCTGGAGCTCAGAGTATTCTGAATTGCTAAGACCGGCAGCGGCAGGCTTAAATAAATCTTCTGGCAAAAACAAAACCTTAGTTTTAGCTTTGTTTACTTCCATAAAAATACCGCCGCCTCCAATCATTGGAACCTTGATATTTTCGCAGGCAGCCTGAGTAAGTAATGTACACAAAATAAAGCCAGCTTCAAAAGCTTTAGCTTCATCTTTGTCATTTATAATCTGATCAAAAGTGCTGGCGTTTTTAGAAAAGCCTTTACCGTTGCCAGAAAAAAATACAAGGCGGTCATCACGGTCTTCTACATCTAAAGCTTTTACTTCTTCAAAGCTCCAGTCTTTAAATGTAAAGTGATATTTACCTTCCTGACAGGCGTCACATTCAGCCAGTAATCCTTTTTGAGAGATGATGGAAGAAAAACTAGTTTTTCCAAAAGCAAGTTCTGTTAGTCGTGAATTTAATAAAATCTCTTTGTTTTCAAGCTTTACCAGCTGCATTATGTGTCCTCTTTATATTAATTAGCGGTTTCCGTCTGGGCTGTACAGATACTTAAAGTAGTCCATGTTTGTACTGTAAGTAGCAGGATAATCTTTAAGATTCTGTTTGTATGATTCCATGCTTTTCCAGAACATATAGAATTCAGGATCTTTATTGTAAGCGGCAGCATAAATAGCGGCAGCTTCAGCATCTGCATTACCTTTAATCTCTTCTGATTTACGGTATGCTTCAGATGCAATAGTTCGTTTATCGCTTTCCAAACGTCCAAGCCATTCAGCTTTTTTACCTTCACCGGCAGAACGGGTAGACTGTGCAACCTGATTACGCTCCTTAATCATTCGGCTGTAAACTGAATCTGTTAATTCATCAGAATATTTTACCTGGCGTGGCACAATATCAATTAAATCAATTCCGTATTCAGGAACAAGCTTGTTTGCTTCAGAAGTCATTTCCCGGCAAAGTACGCTACGACCCTTTAAGATTGTATCATTAGAATCTTTGTCAGAAGCAGCTGTTGCTGGTTCTGCAATGGATTCTTCTGAATCTGCAGCTTCAGCTTTTTTTTCATTAATATGATTTGTACTTCTTACTACTTCGCTAAGTTTATTCTGGGTAATAACAGTGCGGGTAGAAGAGTCAATGATATCGCTTAATTTATTGTAGGCATTATCAAGAGTTACAAAGTTCTGATAGAATTTTACAGGGTCTGCAATTCTCCAGCGGGCTGTGGTATCTACAATAATATACTGGTTTTCTTTTGTAGGAATTCTTTGTTCGTCGCCATCCATGGAAAGTACAAGCTTAGGATAAGTTGTAATTTTATCAAGGAAAGGAACCTTAACATAAAGTCCAGCTTCTGTATGTGAACCAACAATACTACCAAAGCGGGTTATTACAACCTGTTTACCTTCGTTTACAATGTATAATGGGCCTGTAAATAATAAAAGTACAGCCAGAACTGCAATAACAGCAAGCCAGATAATAAATTTTTTCATTGCTTTACTCATTTTAGGCCTCCCTTAGTCCTTGAAATTTTTAACTGGTACAAGATTTTCCAGTTTACCGTCGATTAATTCCGGTTTCTTTTCTGAACCAAAAATTTCGTCCATAGTTTCCAGATACATGCGTTCTTTTGTAACTTTTGGAGAACGCTTGTATTCTTCGTAAACTGCATTAAATCGGGCAACATCACCCTTTGCCATGTTTACTCGTTCTGCAGCGTAACCTTCAGCAATCTGAACAAGACGATCAGCTTCACCCTGTGCTTTAGGAATTTCAGCATTGTAAGCTTCCTTACCTTCATTAATAAGGCGGTTCATATCCTGGCTTGCCTTGTTTACATCTTCAAAGGCTTCCTGAACTCCGGCAGGTGGAACAACGTTTTGCAGTTGTACAGCAATTACTGTAATTCCTACACCAAGAGAGTCAAAGTTTTCGTTCATCATATCCAAAGCCAGATTCTGAATGCTTGTTCGTTCGCTTCCCATTACATCAAGAATTGCACGGTCTCCAACAAGAGTATTAATTACAGAACGGGAAATATCGCGGATAGTCTGTTCTTTTTCGTAAACTCCAAAAAGCCACTGTTTAGGATTTACAATTCTGTACTGAATAATCCATTCAACATCTACTATATTAAGGTCACCTGTAAGCATTGTGCTTTCTGCACTAATGTTGTTTTTATATTCATTGTTACGACCTGCCTTTACAGTTTTAAAACCAAACTGTTCAGTCTGAACAATTTTTACAGGAACGTTATAATTTTTTTCCAAACCAAAAGGCAACTTAAAATGTAGGCCAGATCCAACTGTAGTTGTGTATTTTCCAAGGCGTGTAATAACTGCCTGTTCAGTTTCATCAACTACATAAAAGCTAGAAAGTCCTGCAAGCACTGCAATTGCAAGAACCAATAAGCTTCCAATAAGTTTAGGTCCAACACTTCTGTGTTTTCGAACCTTTTTTACTTTTTCTTCCATAAGGATTCTCCTTAATACTCTGTAATCACGACACAAGCCCACAACAATCCAAATTAATCTGAAATTGTAATATAAGCCCGTGGTAATACAAATTCCTCTGTCATTGCGAGGCCGAAGGCCGTGGCAATCCATAAACATAAGATATTAATAAAGCCTGAAAAAAACAAGCAAAATAGTTTATTCTATTATATAATTTTCCTATGAGTATTAATAAGGAAAAAACAGAAAAAACAAAGAAAATACAGAAGCAGCCAAATCCGCTTGTCCTAAAAATTGCCATGCGGGCAACAACAATCATAACCATTGGGATCCTTGTGATTATTGTAGGCTGTGTTGGTCTTAAAAAATTCAACAAGCCAGTAGAAGAAAAAAGATATGCCTTAATAGACAAGCAGCTTTCTTATTGTCAGGAACTGGTTACTCTAAAGTATCGTTACAGCGATATTTCTGCTATTAAAAAGTCCAGTGGTTTTGCCCGTTCCTATTCTCTTGTTAAGTACTCTGGTGTAATTCGTGCCGGCATTGCAGATGTAACAGACGTTTCGTATAACGTATCAATAGATGGAAAAAAGATTTTTCTTACAATTCCAGAAGCCGAAATTCTTGGAAACGAAATTGTAAAGCAGGAAGTTTTTGATGAAAGCTCCAGCATTTTTAAGCCAATTACTACAAAAGAAGTTTTTGAGGAAATTAAAAAGTCTCAGGACGAAACCTGCGAAGATCTTATTGCAGAAGGTCTTTTAGACGAGGCTAGAAATTACGCTATTAATATTTTGACACAGTTCATGCATTCCATTGGCTTTGAAGAGGTTATAATCAAATAGACTTTTTGCTAACGAAAAATTATTTTATCGCCCTTGTCTTAGGGGTGTAAAAATAGTTAAATTAATACCATGTCTAAAACTAAAAAACTTTGTTCCGGAATGGAAGGAAAATATATTGCTAATGCATTCCTTTCACCGGTGGTTATGATTGGCGAAGTTATTATGGAAGTATTTATTCCATTTGTAATGGCCAAAATTATTGATGTAGGAATTGCTAATTCCAATTTATCTTATGTTGCTAAAACTGGAGCCCTTATGGTTGGGCTTGCCTGCATTTCATTGTGTTGTGGCGTTTTAGGAACTCGCTTTTCAACTTATGCCGCTCAGGGATATGCTTACAATCTAAGGCGTCGTTTATACGATAAAATACAGTCATTCTCCTTTGCTAATATCGATAAGTTCAGTACAGCATCTCTTATTACTCGTCTTACAACCGATGTAAACATGAGCCAGAATGTGTTCCGTATGTTGATTCATATGGTTTTCCGTTCACCAATTATGATGGTTGCCGGAACCTTTATGGCTTTTAAAATGAATGCCCGCCTTGCAATGATATTTCTTGTTTCAATTCCAATTATTGCCGGTACCGTTTTGATTATTTCAATGATGGCACATCCAAGATTTGCCGCAATGATGAAAAAATTTGATGGAATGAACGGCGCAATTCAGGAAAACCTTATAGGTATTAGAGTTGTAAAAGCTTATGTTCGTACAAATCACGAAGAAGAAAAGTTCCGTAAAGCAGCACTGGAAGTAAAAAATGCCCAGGTTCATGCTGAAAAACTAATCATCTTTATGTCACCAATTACGATGCTGGTTATGTTTGTTACAATGAGTGCAGTAGTGTGGTTTGGTGGCCGCCAGGTGGTTTATGGAACAATGATGTCTGGTGAACTTATCAGCTTTTTTACTTATGTAACACAGGTTCTTTCGTCATTAATGATGTTAGGAATGCTTTTTGTTTCCCTCGTAATGGTAAAAGCTTCTAATAATCGTATTTGCGAAGTTTTAGATGAAATCCCAGATATTGCAAATCCAGAAAATCCACTTACACAGGTAAAAGATGGTTCTATCAGCTTTGAAAATGTAAGCTTCAGTTATAATAAAAAGGCAGACAATTGTGTGCTTTCAAATATTAATCTGAATATAAAATCTGGTCAGGTTGTTGGTATTATTGGCGGAACAGGTTCATCAAAAACCACACTTGTTTCTCTCGTTCCTCGTCTTTACGATACCTTGTCTGGAACCGTAAAGGTTGGCGGCGAAGATGTAAAAAAATACGACCTTACAGTTCTTCGCGATAGTGTAGCCATGGTTCTTCAGAAAAATATTCTGTTCAGCGGAACCATTAAAGAAAATCTTCTTTGGGGTAACGAAAATGCCACAGATGAACAGATTATTCAGGCTTGTAAAGCAGCCGATGCAGATTCCTTTGTGCAGTCTTTCCCAAATAAATACGAAACAGATTTAGGGCAGGGTGGTGTAAATGTTTCCGGCGGACAAAAACAGCGCTTGTGTATTGCCCGTGCCTTGTTAAAAAATCCAAAGATTCTTATTCTTGACGATTCAACTTCAGCAGTAGATACAGCAACAGAATCCAGAATTAGAGAAGCTTTGAAAGCTCTTGCTCCAGATACAACAAAAATCATTATTGCTCAGAGAATTTCTTCCGTAAAAGATGCAGATATTATTTTTGTACTTTCAGAAGGAACTTTAAATGGAGCCGGCACTCACGAAGAATTACTTCAGAACAACAAGATTTATCGTGAAGTTTACGAAAGCCAGCAGCAGGGTTCCGGTGATGCCGACCTGGAAGGAGGTGATGAATAATGCCACCAGCAAAAGGATTTGGAAAACCTAAAAATACAAGACAAACAATAGGTCGTCTTATTTCATATATGGGAAAATTCAAGGCTTTATGGCTTGTAGTTTTCTTTTGTGTATTAATCAGTTCCGTGGCTACGGTTGCAGGCAGTTATTTAATTAAACCAGCTTTAAATAAATACATCATTCCTGCCAGCCTTCTGGTAATAAATGGTGCTGCAGTAGATTCAGCAGAAGTTGTTGCTTTGCTTAAAGGCTCTGGCATGATGCTGATTGCAGTTTCCATTATGTTCCTTTTTGGCGTTGCAGCTTCCTGGGGTAATCAGCGGTTAATGCTTTATATTTCTACAAATCTTTTGTACAACATCCGCTGCGACCTGTTTTCAAGTTTGGAAAAACTGCCAGTAAAATTTTATGACACTCATACTCACGGCGAATTAATGTCCCGCTTTACAAACGACACAGACACCCTTCGCGAAATGATGAGTCAGACAATTCCACAGCTGCTTTCATCAATCATCACCATAGTTTCCGTACTTGTTATGATGATTGTTTTGAGCCCAATGCTTACAGTTCTTATGCTTGTTCTTACAGTCTGTATTTTTATGATAATTAAACTTGTGGGAAAGCGGTCTGTAAAAGCTTTCCGTCAGAATCAAAAATCAGTTGGTGAATTAAACGGTTTTATTGAAGAAATGATTGAAGGTCAGAAGGTAATTAAGGTTTTCAATCATGAACCAAAGGCAAAAGCAGAATTTGGCGTATTAAACGAAAACCTTCGTAAAGCCGGAACCGATGCCATGACTTTTGGTGGAATTATGTTCCCAATGATGAACAATCTGGCTCATGCTGAATATGCCATAATTGCTATTGTTGGTTCCGCATTTATGATTTTAGGTCAGTATCACACAGGTTTCTTAAACTGGTTTACAGGAGCTTTGGATATTGGTACTCTGGCAGCCTTTTTGCAGTATACCCGTTCTTTCAGTCAGCCAATCGGTATGATGAGCCAGCAGGCAAACTCAGTATTAAATGCACTTGCCGGTTCTGAACGCATTTTTGGAATTATTGATGAACCAGCAGAAATTGATGAAGGTAATATTTCCCTTGTAAATGCATACGAGGCAAAAGACAGCAATGGTAACAAAAAGTTAGTTCAGTCTTTTGCAAAGACCGGCGAATGGGCATGGAAAAATCCAGCAGATAATTCACTTAAGGAATTAAAAGGTGAAGTTATTTTTGATCATGTAACCTTTGGTTATACACCAGAAAAAACAGTTCTCCACGATATTTGCATACACGCAAAACCAGGCATGAAGATTGCCCTTGTAGGTTCAACCGGTTCAGGAAAAACCACAACAATCAATCTTCTTACCCGTTTTTATGATGTTCCAGACCAGAATGGTGCCATTACTTATGACGGCTTCCCATTGAATCAGATTAGTAAAGATGCTTTGCGCCGTTCTTTAGGAATGGTTCAGCAGAATACTCATTTGTTTACAGGAACTATCAGAGAAAACATTCGTTACGGAAACCTGGAAGCCAGCGATGCACAGGTTTATGAGGCAGCAAAACTGGCAAATGCCGATTATTTTATTCAGCATCTGGAAAATGGATACGACACAGTTATTACAGGGGATGGTGCAAGCCTTAGCCAGGGGCAGCGCCAGCTTTTAGCAATTGCCCGTGCCGCAGTAGCAAATCCACCAGTATTAATTTTGGACGAAGCTACATCTTCAATCGATACCCGTACCGAAGCCTTAATTGAAAAAGGTATGGATTCTTTGATGGAAGGCCGTACTTCATTTGTAATTGCCCACCGTCTTTCAACAGTCCGCAATGCAGATGAAATTATAGTTCTGGAGCATGGCAGGATTATTGAGCGCGGAACTCATGATCAGCTTATAGCCGCTAAAGGTCGTTACTATTTCCTTTACACAGGAAACAGAATTTCATTAGATGAATAAAGGTCACACAAAACTTGCATTATTTAGAAAAAAAGAATAAAGTAACATTAATTAAGAAAAGTTGTTTTCAGATGTGTAAGGTCGTCGGCCTTTTCTGAACGCGGTGTGTTTTTTTTACCGCAAAACAAATTGCCCACTAATTAGTGGATTGAGTTTTTAGGAGCATTTCTTATGAAATTGACAAAAAAAATTTTATTGGCTGCTGTGGCAGTTGCTGCAGTTATGTTCGCTGGATGTAAAAACTGGTCTTTGACTTCAGCTATGCAGAAATCTTTCGGTGCAGATATGTTTAAGTATAATGATGCAACATATGATGCAGGTTTGGGAACTTGGACAATCGAAGGTGAAGTTAACGAATCTGAAGAAGAATATGAACGTGGCGTTAAGTTATTGTTGACAAAGCATTCTGATATTGCAGGATTAGTTCAGATTGGTACTAAAGAAAATTCAAGTTTAGATAAAGGTGTTTTGGGTATTGCTTTTGACGTTACACAGAATAAGTCAGATAAAGATGCAAGTAATTATAAAACATGGAACTTTGGTGTTATTGGTTTAAGAAACTACAAAGGTGTTCCCCAGTATTATGTTTCATATTTTGCAAATGTTTCTGATGCACAGATGTCTGCATTGAATTTTGGTGCAGCAACACAAGTTATTGACGCTGAAGGTAATACTGGTTATAAAGAACCATTTATTAAGGAAGATAAAGTTTCTAAAGAAAGACTTACTACATATGAAGTTGAAATTAAAGGTTTTACAGATCTTCCAAAAACTTTAATTAATAAAGATGGTGTACTTACAGTTGCTGTTGATATCGATGAAGATGCAGATACAGGTGATTATCTTGTAAAAATTTATGATCAGTCTGCTGTTGATAAAAATAATTCTGGAATTAAAGCAGATGCAACAATCTTGAATGGTAGTGGTGACAAAATTTTAGCTTCAAAGATTGGAAAGGAAGGTGCAGCTCAGGCTTATGTTGGTGTTTACGCTAATATTTATGGTGGTCAAACAATGGATGGATCTCTTGAAATTCTTGACCTTACACACCAGGCTCTTCCTGTAGAAGAATAATTAGACTAACAATCTAACCCATAAAGGCTGTCGTTTATTCGGCAGCCTTTTTTTTATCCCCTACAAATCAATTCTAATTCCTGCATTAAACCCAATTTCAAAAATCTTATTGCCAGTATTCTGGCCAATAGCTTTCCAGTCTTCAGGGTTTTCTAATAATCCAAATTTTTCGTCTGGTTCGTTATAATCAATGCCTGTAGGACCTTTTGTTACAAGCGTCATCAAACAGTCAAATCCTGTGGTTAGTGAACTTTTATTGCTCAGTTTATATTCTAAAACTACACCAGTTTTGTAAGCGTAAAAGCTGGAAATCTGTTTAGTGTAAGTTGAATGTATGTTATTGGTGTTTTTATTATCATCTGCATGGAAATCTATTGCATAATTAATCATTAAAGGGCTTGTGGCTGCATTGAATTTGAACTTTACTTTATCCATCACATATTCAAAATCAATCCCTATAAATAAAGAATAATTCTGCATTATCAGATTTATGTGGGAAAGTTTAGGGTAGTAGGTTGCTTCCGGCTCATTCCAGGCGCAGTTGTTGCCGTACCAGCCGTATCCAATATCTGTGTAAAAGCTGTAATGTCTGTACATCAATTGAATTTGTGGTTGAATATAAAATCTGCTGCCTAAATTAAAATAAAATCCATAACCCAGATTAAAATTGAAGTTTTTGTAATCTGTGTAGTTATTAAAAATTCCATAGTTTGTTTTTATATTTTTAATTTTCCAGTCGGAATCTGTCATTAAGCCGCACTGGGCGGGAATTTTGTATTGTACATCAGCTGTAAAATTTGAGTTATTATGTGATATTTTTGTGCCCAAACTGATGTAAGGCAGGCTATTCTCATTAAATTCCAGGTAACTTAACAGTCTGTCATTTATAGAAGAGTACAGATATTCACCTATTTTTCCATTTATAAGCCCAAAAGACGGTGATAAAGACCATTTAATTTGTTCTGAACTCCATCCAAGTGCTGAAAAGCATAAAAAGATGAGTATAACAGCAGTTTTTCTAACTTTTTTTGCTAAAAACATGTTTAAATTATAATCAAGAACCCTATCAAAGCAATAAGAATCTGGTAATTATCCAAATATTATGTTTTTTTTGACATTTTTTTTATTTCTGTAATTGTCATTTTGCTTGAAAATGTAAGAAAACTTTGATATTCATTACTATTTTCTTACATTTTTAAACTTAACAAATCGTTTTTTTTTTCTTGACTTCTAAAATCCCGCGTGTTAGGATTTATATTACAAGAGTTCACGGGAAGCACGTTGTGCTGTGGATTCTTATAATAAAAAAGGAGGATTTTTTTAAATGAAAAAAATCGTAATGGGAATCGCTGCTGTAGCAATGG
>JAEDFM010000065.1 GCA_016292805.1 Treponema sp.
AGACTACTTTAAAATCAGCCTAGTTAAAGTGTCCAATAATTGGGGTGCACTTCACTCACAGCCCTTGCCCGCCTTCTTGCCTTTGTCCTAGCGCTCGTAATTTCTATCACTCTATTTAATCTTCTGGGCTTTACACTGCCGGTCTTTTTTCTTTATCTTTTGATTTTTATTCTTGTCTGTCAGTGGCGCAAATGGATTTCTGCCATGGCCATGGATTCTGTTTTGATTTCACATTTTCTCTACCAACCTGAGTAGAAGTTTATTCTGCTTTGTTAATGTTATATAATATGGTTCGTTTGACGGTTACATTATAGCAATAACTTATCATAAATATTTCTTGATTAAAAACAATGCTAAATATTTTCACACTGCAAATAAAATATTTACATTATCAATACAAAGACATTATCTATCCTTAAACAAACTTCCCCTAAAATTCCCCCGTTTTATTCCGAAAAATAAATTATGCAGCAAGAATTTGATTTTGAACCCACACAGCAAGTTGAAAACTTTTTTTATATGACCACAGATCTTTCTACAAATGAACTTTGTTATACATCCAAAACTTCATATGGCAATGCAGTCAGATTTACTCAAGATCAAGCCATGGTCAAACTAATCAAATTAGGATATACAAAAAAAGATGCCAGACTCCTGCTAATCCGAGCAAAACGGTCAGAAAAATGGATTGTTTACCACTATCAGCAGTGTTTTAATTTTTAGATTATATGAAGCATACAAAATTTATATTTATCGTTATTCTTACACTAATTTTGACCGCCTGCACAAACTCAAAATCCCTCAGTGGCAACTGGCAGGTAACAGCGCTGTATGTAAACGAAACAGCCGTACCTGTCATCACATCAAACATAAAACTTACTCCCACATCAACCTCTTCCCTCTTTACCGCAAAAGGATGCGCCGGCGTAAATCTTTACAATGCAGACATTACAGTAAAAGGCAAAACTTTCCACGCCTCAAACATGGTAAACACCGGCTTTATGGGCACCCCTTCCGAAATGGACTTTGAAGATAAGTTTTTCCAGGTTTTAATGAATTCCAATCGCTACAAAATTGCCGGCAATATGCTTGTAATTTACAACGAGGAGCTAGATTTGAAGCTGGAGCTGGGGAAGTAGAAGGTTTGGGGGATTTGATTAATCCCGATTGATTATTTCAGGAAGAGAAATAAACCTCTCGAATTCGAGGGGGGTTGGAATTAAATATGGCGAATTCGCTAGTTTTAGAGTACTATGGTATATAATTGGTTGGAATTTCGGTTGATATTAATTCAACGTTTAAAATAGATGGCTAAAATTTCGCCATCTATTTTAAGTCTCGAGTTTTTTACAAAAACTCTATTTATTTACATGTTCGCTTACGCGAACGTTTTGTAAATCCTCAGATTCTGAAGAATCCTCTGGTTTATAAAATTAAAGAACTTCTAATCTATATGATCAGAAGTTCTTTTTTATTACGCAAGTGCATATACTTGAATTCTTTCTAACTCTTTTTCGACTTCCTTTTCAGCCAAACACAAATCATAATTTGTCTGAAGATTAATCCAAAATTCAGGGCCAGTACCAAAATATTTTCCTAACCGTAATGCAGTATCAGCTGTGATTGCACGTGTTCCTTTTATAATCGCATTGATTCTAGCAGGAGGAACAAACAGTTCTATAGCAAGTCTATTCTGACTAATATTCATTGGTTTTAAGAATTCTTCCAGCAAGATTTCCCCTGGCGTAATAATATTCTTTGTTCTCATATAAAACCTCCTTGTTAATAATAATCCACAATTTCAACATCAAAAGCATCTGTCCCTTCCCAAGAAAAGCAGATGCGCCATTTATCATTTATACGTATACTGTATTGCCCCTCTCTGTCGCCTACTAACTGTTCAAGATGATTAGCAGGAGGAATACGCAACGTATCAACTCTTATTGCAGCCTGAATCATATCTAATTTTCTCAAGGCAACTCTTTCTATTGCTTTGAATTTTCGATTTTCACCAGTCTTATATAGTTCTTCTGTATCTTTACATTTGAACGACTTTATCATAAATATATTATACCTCTTTACAAGTATTACGCAATACGTAATACGTTAATAATAATAAATCTATTCAAACAATCTGTTTGCAGCTTCTTTTGTTGGCTGTAATGATTTAACCATTTCTGGAATACAAATTCTTGTGTAATAATCTGTCATAGCTATACTTGAATGACCTGCAAGTTTCTTTACTGTTTCTCCAGATTCATTTCTTCTCATTCTGGTTACATAAGTAGAATGTAATGAGTGTGGGGTAAGTTTTCTATCAACTTTCTCAACGCCGGCTTCAATCAGAACGCGTGAGAACCATTTTTCAGCTAAACCTTTTTTATTGTAGTTTGTTCGTATGCGTTCAAAGTCTTTTATAAAGCCATCAACAACAAGCATTCCTTCTGAAAATATAAATTGCCCAACTCGTAAACCTATGGCTTCTCCCAAACGAAGGCCACAACTTGTACAACAAAAGAATGATTAAAATAGATGGCTAAAATTTCGCCATCTATTTTAAGTCTCGAGTTTTTTACAAAAACTCTATTTATTTACATGTTCGCTTACGCGAACGTTTTGTAAATCCTCAGTTGTTGATACAACTTGCGGTTTACAAAATTAAAGAACGATTTTGTTTCCTGATTTTGTTGGCTTTTTAAAAATGTAGTAATCCATAAATCCTCCAGTTTTGTAGTCAACAGTTGATATTTAGTTGACATTTTACAAAACCGAAAAGACTATAGATTCGTAAATGCTTATAGGATAAGGATTTACAGTCTCCCAAAACTGTAAAAATTCTGGGCCATCTTGGACTTGAACCAAGGACCAAGGGATTATGAGTCCCCTGCTCTAACCACTGAGCTAATGGCCCGAAAGTATACAAAATGTATATCCCAAACCATAACATTTTAGAGATTTTTGGTCAACTAAATAAATTGTATATGAACCATATAATATATTACTACATTACCATTTTTAGTATAATCAAGTATAAATAAATTTTTTGTATTTTAAGGAATGAAAATAGTGAATCAAACTTATAACTTTTATGGCTGGCAGTCTGCTGATATTGGACCGGTTGATCCAAAATATAAATCTGTTAAAAATCCACGGAAACTTTATGATCTGCTTATGAAGGTCTGGTGTGCGGAAACCTGCGCTCCACGGATGCGGGATAATTGGGGCAAATCTCATCCAACTTATGGTCAATGTTCTATCACAGCGTTTTTGGCTCAGGATATTTTTGGCGGCGAAGTATACTGTGTTCTTCGTGATGGCGGAAACTATCACTGCTATAATGTAATTGGCGATTGTGTTTTTGATCTTACCAGCGAACAGTTTGGGGATGAAAAGCTTTCTTACGAAAATATTCCAGTACAAAGCAGGGAAGGTCATTTTGCAAAAGAAGAAAAAAAGCTTAGATATGAATATTTAAAAGCCCGGCTGGATGAATTGCTAAAATAAAAAAAGACTGCACTGTCCGTAAACAATGCAGTCTTCTGCTAGATGCTTAAGCTTTTAAGCGACCTTACACACCCCAATCCATGCCTCGATGAATCTCGGTCCTGGCAATTTGGTGGATGTGACTAAAATAATGCAGATGCATTATTTCTTAACGTCACCCCAATCCATGCCATCTTCGGTTTTGATTGAGCCGTCGGCGTTGAAGGTGATTTCGCGGAATTTTACGTTGCGTTTCTGGTTTACGCCGTTTGAGCGTTCGCAATCGTGGTAGAAGAGGTACCATTTTCCGTGATATTCAAGAATTGAGTGGTGAGTTGTCCAACCCAAAACTGGAGTAAGGATTTTTCCACCGTATGTATATGGTCCATACACATTCTTTGATGTGGCATAGCACAAGAAGTGTGTTGTACCTGTAGAATATGTAAAGTAATATGTATCACCTTTTTTGAACAACCATGGATCTTCGAAGTAGCGGCGGTCTTCATCGCCACCTGTCAAAGGTTTTCCGTTTTCATCTAAAATAACAAGATCACGAACTTCTTCTGCAAGTTCAGTCATGTTATCTTTCATCAAAGCGATTTTTGGTGTACAAGCTGATTCGTCACCTTTTGGTTCTTTGTTGTCTGCTGACCATTTATTGTTACGGTACTGATCAAGCTGACCGCCCCAGATTCCACCGAATGTAAGATAATATTTTTTGTCTGTATCTTTGAACAAACATGGGTCAATTGAATATGTACCCTGAATATAATTTGGTTCAGCTTTGAAAGGACCTGCAGGATTATCACCAATAGCAACACCTACACGGAACATTCCTTCTTTATCGCGAGCTGGGAATACAAAGTAATATTTTCCATCTTTTTCTTCACAGTCTGGTGCCCAAACCTGTTTAGAAGCCCAAGGAATATCTTTCAAAGAAAGAACACAACCACAGTCACGAGGCATTGTTTCGTCGTTATCCATCTCGTAAACGTGATAATCTTTCATATCATACTGATCACCGTTATCGTTGTTTTCAACATCGATATCTTCATCATGTGAAGGATAAATATAGATTTTGTCGTTAAAAACGTGAGCAGAAGGGTCTGCTGTGTACAAATCATTTACCAAAGGTCTTTTCTGAATCATAGTTTTCTCCATTATGTGTAGTATTTTCGTTATAAATGGAGTTTTTTACAATAAGCGATATTACCTATTAATTGAGCCAGGAATTTCAGATTCTGCGTTTCGTGCTGCAGCCCAAGTTCCTTTCTGCAGGGCTTTCATAAAATCACCATTGTTCAAATATTCATGCAAAAAGCCCGCATTAAAACTATCACCACAGGCAGTAGTATTTACAGGTTTTACAACTTCTGCAGGACACTCAAAGAATTCACCGTTTTTTGCCGCATAAGTAGAATCGCAGCCCCGGGTTACTACAATCATATTTTGCAATTCCCTGCTTTTTTCAGTAATTGCAGTCTTAAGATTTACAGATTCAACCCCGAAGGTCTTTTCAAACTCTTCATCATTAATTTTTATAATATCGGGCGTAACCGATTTTAAGGTTAGCTGCAAATCATCACCAATATAATCTGCAAGGAAGATTTTGCCTGCATCTTTTGTCATTCCAGCGATTGCAGCATATAAATCCTTACTCCAGATATTCGGACGACTTCCGGCCAAAAGAACAGCATCGATTTCTGGCAAAAAATCTACAAGAAGCTTAAGTAGTTTTACTTCCGGCTGCTGTGAAATATCTTCCATTGGCTCGCCAACAACAATTTCAGTTGTAGTTCCAGCTGTTCTGTCTAAAAGTGTCCAGCAAATTCGAGTACTTCCTGGAATTGTAACATAACTGATATCAAGTCCGTCTTTTTGAGCCAGATTTAAAAAATGCTGAGCGTTATTTTCTCCAAGAGGACAGATTATTTTTACACATCCTTTTTCCAATTGATTCAGGACTCTGGCAGAATTAACAGCCTTACCACTGGCATGTTCAACGTAATGTTCAGAACGATTAACATGTTCAAGCTGTACTTTTTCGAATGTAACTGACCGTTGAATTGTTGAACTTAAACAAATGCAAAGTATTTTCTTCATATGTACATCCTTTTAGTTACTTATCTAATTTCTGATTTTTAGATGCCAGCCCTGACATTTTTGTAAAAATCTTTTCCAAGTACTGCACCTCCCCTTCCGAAAGACTCGCCCTTGCAAGCAAGCTGCGCCAGTATTCTTCCATATCTTCACGACCAGGCATCTTAAAAAAGCCTACCTTCTGCAGATTATCCGTTACACATTTTACGGCACCATCAATTCGCTCCAAAGTAACAGGAGTGTAGCCCCGGTAATCCTTGTGGTTATTTTCAAGATTCTGCCGGAACATGTGATAGCACAAAATCTGAACCGCATGAGAAAGATTGAGAGAGCCAAAATCGTCAGAAGTAGGAATAGTAACTCCTAAAGTACACATATCCAGCTGGTCGTCGGTAAGCCCAGTTCGTTCGTTTCCAAAAACAATAGCAACGCGGCCGCCTTCTGCTTTTGAAATCTGTCCCTCTTGGCCTGCAACACCAATCGCCGCAGGGCTTGCAACACCAAGTGCAGCTGAACTTGTAACACCAAGCGCCGCCAAGGTCTGTCCCTCTGGGCTTACAACACCAGTCGCCGCAGGGCTTGTAACACCAAGTGCAACTGAACTTGTAACACCAGCCGCTGCCGAGGTCTGTTCCCCGGAACTTGCAACACCAGCCGCCACCGAGGTCTGTCCCTCTGGCTCACCAGTTACCAGATCGGCTTCCCGTGCAAACTCTTCCGGCAAAATTAGCCGGCCCCGGTTCTTACCCCGACGACGAGTTGTGCCGGCGCTCAAGGCGCAGTCTGCTGTTGCTTCGTTGATGTTATTGTAAAAGCGGGCATTGTCAAAAATATATGCCGCATGAATTGCCAATATGTGAACTTTTTCCACATCATAGTCTTCTTTTTTTCCTACGATGCGCAAATCTTTTATATCCGAGTTAGCCATAGCTCTACAGGCAGCCCCAATGTTACGAGGCTCGTCCGGATGATCAAGTACAATTGATATTTTTGAGAGATTCATACATATAGTATAGAAGTTTTTTGGAGGAGAGTCATTACGCAGAAGGTGAGGTTATGATGAAGTACCCTGTTTTGTAAGATAAATATAGTTAATTGATCTTTTATATTACAAAAATAAAGTTCTTTAATTTTGTAAACCGCAAGTTGTATCAACAACTGAGGATTTACAAAACGTTCGCGTAAGCGAACATGTAAATAAATAGAGTTTTTGTAAAAAACTCGAGACTTAAAATAGATGGCGAAATTTTAGCCATCTATTTTAAACTTTCTTTAATTTTGTAAACCGCAAGTTGTTTCAACAACTGAGGATTTATAAAACGTTCGCGTGAGCGAACATGTAAATAAATAGAGTTTTTGTAAAAAACTCGAGACTTAAAATAGATGGCGAAATTTTAGCCATCTATTTTAAACATTCTAAATATATCAGAAATATTAATTTCTGCTTTTTGTAATATAAAATGAATTAATTCTTAAATTTATATTACACAAATTTTTAGAAAATTGCTTTTTCTATAATTAAACCCTGAATTTTTTAAGATAATTTTGTTTTTTTGTTAATTTTATATGATTCAAAATTGATAAAAGTTGTATTCAAGAAAAAATATGTAAGATAAATTTATAATAAATGATTTTTTATCTTACATATTTGGATTTCCAATAGAAAACCTAATGAATAAGATAGCTAAATTGCATAACAGTGTAAGATAAAAAAAGAAAAACTATATTTTTATATGAAAAAAAACATTTCCACGTAAATTTTGAAAATTGCAAAGTTTTAACTCTCATTGACCAAGAGAACCGTCCCCCTGGTTCCACAATTTCACAACAACAGGGACAGACCTTACCCCTGGTTCCACAATTTCACAACAACAGGGACAGACCTTACTC
>JAEDFM010000066.1 GCA_016292805.1 Treponema sp.
GCTGAGATAATAAGCCGTTATATGACATCCGCAAGTGATGTTTATAATATATAAAAATGCAGAATTCTTGTCAATTACTTATACAAAAAAATATTACAAATTTTTTATTCAACATTACTATCTTTTACATATTTATCAAGCTGGATATTTGCAACATTAACCTTTGTAATTACACAAGGTCCTGCTACACAGCCACCTTCGCAAGACATAACTTCTACCAGGTTGCCTGCTGTTTCTGGTGCTTCAATTCGGCCTGCATTAATATCACCATACATCTTAAGCTTTTTCATACCATTTTTATCAAGACCATTAATTACATCAAACTTCAATTTTTCAGGGTTTGAAAGTCTTAATTTAACAGCTTCAGCAACTCCACCTGTTCTTGCAAAGTTACGACCGCTAGAACTGGCTTTATTTCCTATTTCAATTTTTTCCTGTTTTGCAGGTACAATATCCTGAGCATCAAAAAAGGCGCTTAACTCTTCTGCCGAAATTACATAATCAACAAATTCATCATCAAAACCTTCCCGTCGTTTAGCAAGACAGGGACCAATGAAAACAGTTATACAATCAGGATCTTCCTGTTTAGCAAGCTCTGCAGTGTAATGCATTGGACTTCTAGTTTCTGATACACATGAATCCAAATCAGGTACATGTATATGTACAGCTCTAACATAAGCCGAACAGCAGGAAGTTGTCATCAATTTATCTCCCCTAGCCATTCGTTCTTCAAATTCTTTTGCTTCTTTTTCTGCAGTAATATCAGCACCTTTTGCAACTTCAATAATTTTACTAAAGCCTGATTTTTTAAATGCTGTATATAATTGGGCAGGCTCACATTTAAACTGTGAAGCAATTGCGGGTGCAAACAATGCCACAACTTTTTTACCATTCATTATATGTTTAATAACATCAACAAGCTGACTTTTATCCATCATGGCACCAAAAGGACATGACTGCATACATTTACCGCAATATATACATTTATGGAAATCAATAATTTCGTGACCATCCTCCCCTTTAGAAATTGCTCCTACAGGACAGGCAGCTTCACATGGAACTGTAATCTTAATGATTGCATGATAAGGACAGTTCTGTTCACATAATCCACAGTGAATACATTTTTCTGCATCAATATGAGCGTGATGAACAATATGAATAGCTTTTTTAGGACAGTTCATCATACAAGGTCTGGCGAAACATCCCTGACAGGCATTTGTAACCATAAAATTCTGTTTTACACAACCATTACAGGCTTCGTTCAAAACTGTAATCATTGGCCAGGTTGGCTTTTTTCTTTCCAAAGCTTCTTTGGCATATTCATCCAGCTCATGATCTTCGTTGTAATTTTCAACGGAAATTCCCATACGAGCAAGAATACGCATTTTTAATAATTCTCTATCATGGAATAAACAACAACCAATTGGCATTGAACCAGCAGGTTTCATTTGAATAGGAATTCTATTTACTTCACGGCTGTCTAATTTACCAGAAAGCTGAAGCTTAGCAATTCTTACAAGTAATTCATGTTTTACATTTGCGGCATTGTTATTGATATTTAACATATTTATATTTGTAACAAAAATTATTGTTAAAGAAAAGTAATCAATATGGACAAAAAGTCTTAACAAAATACAGAAAACCAATTATTATAGATTCAAAAGATAAAATACTAATACTATTTAAATTTTATTTTAAATAGCAGGGAGAATAGATAGTATGGCAAGAAAAATTACTATTATTGGTGCCGGACAGGTTGGTTCTACAGTTGCATATGCTTTGACCCTTAAACAGCTTGCATCAGAAATTGTTATTATTGATATCGTTAAAGAAAAAGCTATGGGTGAAGCAATGGATATCCGTCAGGGTACTCCTTTTATTGGACCTGTAAATGTTCGCGATGGTGATTACGAAGATGCTAAAGGTTCTGATATTGTAATCTTTACTTCTGGTGTTGGTCGTAAACCAGGACAGTCTCGTCTTGACCTTACACAGACAAACGTAAATATCACTAAATCTGTAATACCTTTAATTACAAGAGCATGTCCAGATGCACTTTATGTAATTGTTGCTAACCCAGTTGATATTCTTACTTACCAGTTCATTAAAATGTCTGGTATTCCTGCCAGCCGTATTTTCGGTACAGGTACAATGCTCGATACAGCACGTTTCCGCGCTCGCATTGCTGAAAACTATAAAGTTTGTCAGGAAAATGTTCATGGTTATGTATTCGGTGAACACGGAGATTCTTCGTTTGTTCCTTGGTCTTTGGCAAACATTGGTTCTATTCCAGTTGATGCTTATGCACCTTCTTACACTGGTAAAGATGTTCTTCCATCATTTGATAAAAATGATGTTGAAGACTATATCCGCAAATCTGGTGGTATTATTATTGCTGCTAAGAAATGTACAAACTATGGTATTGGTGTAACAACTGCTACTTTAGTTGAAGCATTAAACTACTCTACAGATTCAGTTCTTACAATTTCATCTATGCTTAATGGTGAATATGGTATTTCTGATGTTTGTCTTTCAATTCCAACTATTGTTGGATGCAATGGTATTAAAGGCCATGTTGCTGTTCCACTTTTGGATTCTGAAGTTGAATCTCTCAGACACAGTGCTGAATGTCTTAAAGATGTAATTAAACAGATTGATTTCAACTAATCAAAACTGGTGATTACTTACGGAGGTGGTTTTCTTTATTGAAACCACCTCTTTTTTTTTGTATAATTTGTATAATAAAAGAAACTTTAATTATCGGGTAACATCACCTTGATAAAACAGTTCGTCAAGACACGCTTCGCTTGAAGTCTTGACAAACTGTTTTAGCGATATTATCCGAGAGGATAACATCACTATGGAATACAAAATTGAACATGACTCAATGGGTGAAGTTCGCGTACCAGCAGACAAATACTGGGGTGCTCAGACAGAACGCAGCCATGAAAACTTTGAAATTGGTGTTGGAATTGAAACAATGCCTCGTGAAATTACAAAAGCTTTCGGTTACCTTAAAAAGGCAGCTGCAATGGCTAACAATGCTCTTAAACCAGAAAAAATGACTGATGAAAAACTTAAGGCAATTTCACAGGCTTGTGAAGAAGTTATTTCTGGTTCTTTGAACGGCCACTTCCCATTAGTTGTATGGCAGACAGGTTCAGGTACACAGTCAAACATGAATGCTAACGAAGTTATTGCTAACCGTGCTAACGAAATTGCTGGTGCAAAACTTTGTCATCCAAATGATGATATCAATATGTCACAGTCTTCAAATGATACATTCCCTACTGCTCTTCACATTATGTCTGTATTCGCAATTGAAGATAAACTCCTTCCAGCTGTAAATACATTAATCGAAACCTTCAAACGCCTTGAAAAAGAAAATGAAGGAATCGTAAAATCTGGCCGTACACACCTTCAGGATGCTGTACCTATTTCTTTTGATCAGGAAATTTCAGGCTGGAGAACATCTTTGGAAAGAGATGTTGAAATGCTTAAATCTTCACTTCCATATTTAAAGCAGCTTGCACTTGGTGGAACAGCAGTTGGTACAGGTCTTAATGCACCAAAAGGCTTTGACACAAAAGTTGCAGAATGTGTTTCTAAGCTTACAGGAAAAGATTTCGTAACAG
Source organism: Treponema sp. (assembly GCA_016292805.1). Classification (GTDB taxonomy): domain Bacteria; phylum Spirochaetota; class Spirochaetia; order Treponematales; family Treponemataceae; genus Treponema_D. The sequence goes on from JAEDFM010000066.1 coordinate 3,636, forward strand.
CACCAAATAAATATCATGCTCTAACATCTAAAGATGAATTGGTATTTGCTCACGGAGCTGTAAAAGCTTTAGCTGCAGATATGATGAAGATTGCTAACGATGTTCGCTGGTTGGCGTCTGGTCCTCGTGACGGTCTTGGAGAAATCCATATTCCAGAAAATGAACCAGGTTCATCAATTATGCCAGGTAAAGTAAACCCAACACAGTGCGAGGCTGTAACAATGGTTGCAGTTCAGGTTATGGGTAATGATGCAGCAATCAGCTTTGCAGCATCACAGGGTAACTTTGAATTGAATGTATTCATGCCAGTTATCGCTTACAACTTTGTACAGTCTTGCCGTCTTATGGCAGAAGCAATCTTGTCTTTCAACAAGAACTGTGCTGTTGGAATCAAAGCTAACAAAGAAAAGATGCACTACAACCTTTACAACTCTTTGATGCTCGTAACTGCATTGAATCCATACATTGGCTACGAAAATGCTGCTAAAACAGCTCATAAAGCATTTGATGAAAACATCAGTCTTAAAGATGCCTGTGTTGGATTAGGCTTCCTTACAGCTGAAAAGTTTGATGAAGTATTCAAACCAGAAGCAATGGCATATCCACAGGGAAAATAAGCTTGTAATTCATTAATCTAATCTATAAAAAAGGCTGTCCATTCTTTGTTGTACTTTTGCACTTCAATTTAATGGACAGCCTTTTTATTTAAATAACCTTAAAAAACTATTTTTTGGTAAAATACACTGTATAAGTTTCATCCTGTATTTCATACAATGGCTTGAAAGTTATATTCTTTACCTGATTTTTGGTTATATAATTACTTTGCTTCCAGCTAAAAGAACTGTAAATATGTTCACTAAGCTGTTTAAAACTATCAGTCATATTATTTTCAGAAAATTTAATACCACAATCTTCATCTGTCAGTCCGGCTAATACAATTGGACCTTCCATAAATGCAACAAGAGTTTCATCACCTGGTAAAGGTACAGCCCTAACAGATGGATTAAAAATAATTTCTACACAATCATTATTCCACTTTCTATTGATTAATACATAATTATCCTTAATATCTAATTTAATTTTTCCGCCATTTAATAATATTAAAGGTTCATTATTACACCATTGTGGAATTCTGAATGCAATCTGTATATCTTTGTTGTTTGAATTAACTTCAAATTTTATTTGCCATCGGGAAGTATTTGTTTTTGCAGTCTGTTCAAAAAAAGACTGAGTATCATAGAACTTCATATCAATATACTGATTAATTTTAATATTGTTACTATTCAATTTACTTGGAATATATTGATTTACAAAAACCGTATTTTCATCTTCTGATAAAGCATAGCAAAGTTTTGCATAAATGGTTTGAGCCTGTACCATTGTTCCGTGGCAGCACCAGAAATCTCTTGTTTTACTTCCCCACTCTTTTTTACTTCCTGTTATTAAAGAAAGAAAATAGTCAGGGGTACCTGTAGTTTTGTTTTGTTGAGCTAAGAAACCATTATAAAGATTAAGTTCAATATAATCTGCATATTCAGATTTTCCCGTAAACTTATAAAGATATTGAGCTAATCTGACCATGTTATAGGTAGTGCAAAATTCCTGATCTCTATCACTTACAAAATTCCCAAACATCTGCTTAGGAATCCAGAATTCACCAGCATTATTACCACCAGTGCAAAAATATCCTCTTTCAGTTACAGCATGTTTCCAAAAGTTAAGTGCAATTTTTAAATATTTTTCATCGTTGGTTATTTCATACATTTTGCAAGCTCCATGTGCTAAAGGAATACTTGCATTTGTATGAGTATTAGTTAAACAGTCTATATCCTTAATAAGCTGTTCAAAAGTCCATTCTTTAGAATAAGCTTCAGCCAGTTTTAAATATTTTTCATCTTTTGTTGTGTCATAAAGACTGGCCCACATTTCAAGCATTCCACCATGTTCACCACGATAAATTGCTTCAGGACAATTTTCCTGCTCAAACTCAACCCAATCAACATACCAGTCAGCAAGATTTGAAAGTATTTTATAAGCCTTTTCATTTCCAGTATAAATATATGTATGATAAAGCCCCATTACAGTTTTATGCATTGTATATTGTGGTGACCAAATATATTCAGTTCCTTCAAGACGTTTTAAATATGATTCAGGTATAGAGCCAATCCATTTTCCACCGTTTAATTCTTGTAAATGTTCTAATTCATTGATAATTTGATTAATTCTATTTAAAAGTTCATTATCCTTATAAGTTGCATACAACATTGAAGCAGCAGAAAGCCAGTGACCTAAAAAATGACCTCGCAACTGGCAAGAAGTCGATTCCCAACCAAAATGCATGTCAACATTGTTAAGATCATTTAAAATTCCAGCATTTTCTAAAGGAACTCCAGCCTGTAAATAAAAATTCTGTAACAAATTTTTGGTTTTTAATTCCAAAAGATAATTTCTGTTTGTATTTTCTCTTTCCTTAAATATTCCATCTGAAAGCTTTACTGTACCATTTTCAAATTCTTTTAACATTTTCCATCCTCGAAAAAACATTATATTAAAAATATAAAGCCAAAAATGATTTATTGAAATATTTTCTTTAGATTTTTTATTATTCAGTGTAATTAATTAGATGTTTTTTAACTTTCTACAATTTCTATAAAACATTTTTAAACATTTTAACTATTTGAAATATTCCCAAAAGCGATTAAATACTGTATCCTAGATAGTGATATATTTTAAATAAAATATCAAAATTGGCTAAATTGTTTTTATAGGAGCAAGTATGACATATTCGTATTTCCCAGGATGTACGCTTAAGAACAAGGCAAAAGATCTTGATACTTATGCTCGCATTTCTGCGGAAGCTTTAGGGTTCACACTTGAAGAAATTCCAGACTGGCAGTGCTGTGGTGGAGAATATC
>JAEDFM010000003.1 GCA_016292805.1 Treponema sp.
GTTTTGTAAATCCTCAGTTGTTGAAACAACTTGCGGTTTACAAAATTAAGGAACGGTTTAATTACATTATCAAACGGAAACTGGTCTTATAGTGGAGATAAATCATCTCCAGCTGCATCAAATGGTACTTATACTGTTTCTGGAAATAAACTTACCGTAAAATGGAATGCATCAGGATATGAAGTTTCAGAAAGCTTTACTATAGCAGAATCAGGCTCTAATTCAACTTGGAAAAGTGAAAATACAGGAGTTTCTACATTCTTTAGTATGTTATTTGGAGTTACAAGTTTGGAAATGACTTTTACAAAATTATAATGATATATTGCTAAGCAAAGTGTCGGTATAATCTTACGATTGTAAAAATCTAGCCAAGTAAAGCTTGTCTGGATTTTTATTTTTTAAGGTCATTTTCTTAGAAATATGCTATAATAAAGATAAGGAGTTTTAGAATGCCAATTATTAGCGAGTTCTATGGTCTTTCAATTTATATGTATAATAATGGACGAGAACACAATCCTCCGCACTTTCATGTATTTTATGGTGATATGGAATGTGTAATCGATATACATAAATGTAAGAAGACAGAAGGCAAAATGCCAAAAAATAAGCTACGTCTAATTATTGCATGGTGTGAAATTCATAAGGATGAGTTGTTGCAAAACTGGGAACTTGCAACAAAAAAAATGGATTTACGGGATATTGCTCCACTTGTATAAGGAGGTTTTCTATGAAATGGGCTGTAATGAATGTAGAGCCAACAAGGGACTACAAATTATTGCTTACTTTTGAAGGTGGTAAAAAAAGAATATTCGATTTTAAACCTCTACTTGAAGATAAGATAAATGAACCTCTTAGAGATATCAATTATTTTATGACCGCAAAGGTTCATCATCATACAGTAATGTGGAATGAAAAACTTGATGTGTGTCCTGAATATTTATATGAAAAAAGTGTGAGAGTAAAATAATCGTCTAACACATATAAGCCCCCAGCTTGTCAATAAGAATCCACAAAAAATAATCTCTTAAGGCTGTTTTTTTCAGGCAGTTTTTTTTTAGAGAAAAATGGAGCTTCCGTTCAAAATAAAAAAGCATAGCCTGAATCGCAATTCAGAAAAAGAGTCCTCCTTAAATTGATTTCATGTAATAGGCATGTCCCAGTGCAAAATCGATTCCCTGCTCCGCACAGAAATCTGTAACCCAGTACCAGGTAAAAATGCAATGCATTTATGTATGGAATATTACAGATCCGTATCAGAAAACATTGATTTTAATCATGGAAGCTTTGTTCCTGCAGAAGGTGGGCCTGTAACTGACCCATGTCTTGGAAAAGGAAAATACGACAATATGGTATTACGAGGCGGCTCATATAAAGAGGATAATGGTTATTCTTCAATGTGCAGATTCTTGGGAAACCTCGTAGTGTCGGTCACGGTTATATGGATTCTGAAACCTATGAAGGTATACGACTTGTAAAAAGAAATTAATAATCAATTCTTTGGGCCAAAAATATGCTATACTTATAATAAGGTGGGGAAATGACAGATCTTGACAGTATTATACCTTTAGCGATTCTTGGCCTTTGCGCATTAAATGCATTTTTGCTTATTCTTGTGCTGGTAAAAAAATCCGGTAGTGATAATTCCAGATTGAAAGAGAAATTAGAGTCCTACGAAAAAGAGCTTAAGGATGAGTTTAAACGGAACAGACAGGAAAGTGCAACTAATAGTTTTTCTGCCAGAAAAGAAACTATGGATACCTTAATGTCTTTTCAGACATCAATAAATAACACTTTAAATACACGTTTTGATTCCCTTACAAATACAACTCAGAACAGTTTAAAAAGTCTTCAGGATGGCAACGAAAAAAAACTGGAACAGATGCGCCTTACTGTAGATGAAAAACTTCAGTCCACCTTAGAAAAACGTCTTTCATCTTCCTTTGAAATTGTTGGTAAGCAGCTGGAAGCGGTTCAAAAAGGTTTGGGAGAAATGCAGTCTTTAGCCACTGATGTAGGTGGCTTAAAAAGAGTTCTTACAAATGTAAAAACTGCAGGTGGAATGGGGGAGGTTCAGCTGGAATCACTTTTATATCAGGTACTTTCTCCTGAACAGTACGAAAAAAATGCACATCCAAATCCTTCTAAACCAGCTATGGTTGTTGAATTTGCAGTTAAGATTCCTGCAAAGGAAACTGGCAGAGGATATTTATATCTTCCTGTAGATTCAAAGTATCCGGCAGAAGTGTGGGATAAGCTTACCCTTGCTTATCAGCGAGGCGAAAAAACAGATATAGAAGGTTACCGTAAAGCTTTGGTAACTGATATTAAAAAATTTGCAAAGGATATTAAAGAAAAATATATAGAAGAACCTTATACAACAAATTTTGGTGTTATGTTTCTGCCTTTTGAAGGCTTATATTCTGAAGTTACTCGTATTCCAGGACTTTTTCAGCTTTTACAGGATGAGTATAAAGTAACTGTTACAGGTCCAACAACCCTGAATGCATTTTTAAATAGTCTTCAGATGGGCTTTAGAACTCTTGCAATTCAAAAGGAAACCTCCCTGGTATGGGAACTGCTTAATAATGTTCGTACAGAATTTGGCAAGTTCGGTGATGTTTTAACAGCTACAAAACGCAAACTGGAACAGGCTACTGGCGAAATAGAAAAAGCTGAAGTAAGAACCCGTGCGATTCATAGAAAGCTTAATATGATGGATTCTATTTCTAATCCAAATGTAAAAGATGATGTTTTTTTTCTGGATGAAAGGGATGAAAGTTTGTCGGAGGACTAATTTTATAGTATATTTATATAATGAATAAAAATGATTTTTATGCTCGTGCTTATGGTCAGAAAACTAACAGTACGGACAACACTGATAAAGAAGTAAAAAATGTAAAACCTGCAGTTTTTAAAAAGCTTGATCTTTCTGCAAATTCTAAACCTGCAGCAGAACAAACCTTTGCAAAAAAAGTAGAAACTGAAAAAACTGCAGCTCCTGTAAAAAAGCCTGTAACAGAAATTAAAAAGAGTCCAAGTCAGCAGCTTGATAATTCTGTTGAATATTTAAAAACTGGTGGACTTTTAAAAGTTCCTGTAGAAAAACCTGAACAAGAGGGAAAAGACTCTGTTTATCGTCGTGTTGCTAAGTTTCTTTTGATTATTGGGGAAGATGAAGCTGCAAAAATTCTTCCTCATCTGGCAGAAGCTCAAATAGAAAAAATTATTCCAGAAATTGCCTCTATTCGCAGTGTAGATAAAGATGAAGCAGAGGTGATTCTTTCTGAGTTCAGCTCATTATTAAATAAGGCAAGACAAAGTGGTGGTGTTGAAACTGCCCGTGAAATGCTGGAAAAGGCCTATGGAAAACAGAAGGCTGAACAAATGTTGGCAAAAGCAGCTGCTTTCGAAGGAAAACGCCCATTTGAATATCTGGATGGTGCAGACAGCGAAAGAATATACCTTTTAATAAAAGATGAAAATGTGGGAGTTCAGTCTCTTGTGCTTTCCCATCTTGAGCCTAAAAAATCTGCTGCAGTTATTAATCAGATGAAGCCATTAGAAAAAAAAGAAGTTGTGCTTCGTCTTGCTAAAATGGAACCTGTAAGTCCAGATATAATTCGCCGTGTTGACCAGGCAATGCATGAAAAATCTCTGCATCAGACAACAGAAAAAGCTGAAAATATTGATGGAAGAAATGCACTTGCTCAAATCCTTAAAAAAATGGATGTGGGTTCCGAAAACGATATTCTTACATATCTTTCAGAAGATGATCCAGATCTTGGTCAGGATTTACGCAGTCGTCTCTTTACAATGGACGATGTAATAAAAGCCGATGACCGATTTGTTCAGGAAAAGCTTAGAGAAATGTCAGAAGTTGATATTGCATATATGATTGCAGCTAAGCCTGATGATTTCCGTTCAAAAATTCTGGATAATATTTCATCTGGCCGTCGCGAAGAGGTTCTTGCTCAGGAAGATATTCTAAAACCTATGCGAAGAGCCGATTGTGAACGGATTACCTCTGAGTTTTTCACTAAATTAAGACGAGCTTTTGAAGAAGGTCATTTAATCATAAAAGACAGAAACGATGATGTTTTTGTTTAATAAGCAAATTGATAATTATCCGGGAGTATATAGATGTTTGATTTTTTAGATTCAGAAAATATTGGTAAAGAATATAAAGGTTTCGTGCTATGTTCTATAGACGATGTTCCAGATTATAAAGCAAAAGGTGTTTTTCTTCGTCATAAAAGAACTGGACTGGAAGTTTATCATGTTATAAAAGATGATAAAGAAAATATGTTTGCCTTTGCCTTCCGAACTGTTTCTAAGGATTCAAAAGGTACTGCTCATATTATGGAGCATTCAACTTTATGCGGAAGTGAAAAATATCCATTAAAGGAACCTTTTAATACTCTTGCAGCCACAAGCTTGAATACTTTCTTAAATGCTCTTACTTATCCAGATAAAACTGTTTATCCTGGAGCATCTGTAGTTCGTTCAGACTATTTTAATATGATGGACGTTTACGCAGATAGTGTATTCTTTCCAAAATTAGATTACACAACCTTTATTCAGGAAGGGCATCGCCTGGAAATGGATGAAAATGGCAAGCTTAGCATTCAGGGTGTTGTTTATAATGAGATGAAAGGCAATTATTCTGCATTCAATCAAATTGCTTTTAGCGAAACAATTTCTGCTATGTATCCACAGTCTTATCCAGCCTTTGATTCTGGTGGAGATCCTTTAGAGATTCCAGATTTGACTTATGAACAGTTTCTAGATTTTCATCAGAAATTTTATAATCCTGATAACTGTATTCTTTATTTGTATGGTGATATTCCAACTGCAGATCAGCTGGATTTTATTAATGAAAGATTTATTGAACGTATAGAAAAAAAATATAATTGTACAAAAGATGTTCCAAATTACACTTCAGATGCTCCAATATTAAAGCCTGAAATTAAAGAGCTTATTGAACTTAAATTAAATACTGAATCTACAGAAATTCGAAGACTTGCACCTGATGCCGGTGCTACAGGTGAAATGGTAAATCTTTTGTGGTATACAGGAGAACAGAATATTGAAAAATATTATTTAGGCGAAGTTCTTTGTGGAAACGACAGTTCTCCAATGAAAAAGCTTTTGAAAGAATCTGGTTTAGGCGATGATGATTCAGCCGGAAATTTTGGTCAGTTTAAAGAGGAATTCTGGTCTTTTGGTTTAATGGGTGTAAAGAAAGCTAATGAACAGAAATTATATGACATTATCCTGAATGGACTTAATGAGATATATAAAAAAGGTGTTTCTAAAGAAGATATAGATTCTGCAGTTATGGGAATTGATTTTAATCTTCGTGAAGTTAATCGATGGTGGGGACCTTCCAGCATGCAGATAATGGATAAAGTTCTTAAGGACTGGACTTACGGTAATAAATGTTGTCATAGTCTTGATCCAATTACTTCATTTGAGGGGTTAAAGCTTCGATTAAAGGAAGATCCCGAATTAACACAAAAACTTATTAAAAAATATTTCCTGGATAATAAAGTTGTAATAAAAGTTGTTGTAGAACCTTCTTCGGAATACTTTACAAAACGCAATAAAGCAGAAGCAGAACTTATTGCAAAACTTGAAAAATCACTTGATAAAGAACAGCTTAAAAAAGATTTGGATGAATTACACGCATATCAGCAGCATGTGGAAACTCCAGAGGAAACAGCCTGTATTCCATCTACAAAAAAAGAAGAACTGGACCGCACTATAGATTCTCCAAGAGCAGAGCTTCAGTTTGTAAAAGGTTCTGATGGTTCTGATATTCCTTTATTTGTAAGCAAGGAAGAAACAAACGGACTTTTCTATTTTGATGTTCTGTTCCCATTTGATCATATTGCTCCAAAATATTACAGACATATGAATTTTCTTTCAAATGTAATCACAAATCTTGGGTGGAATCATAAAGGCTGGGATAATTGTATTGCAGAAAGTGCCTGTATTATGGGGGATGTTTGGGGCAAAATTCTTATTGGTAATGTAAATGATTGTCCAGAATGTAATGAGTTTGCGGATAAATATAAGCAGTATAATTTTATGGGAAGAAACTGGCTTGGAATATCTGCAAAAGCATTAACCAGTCAAGCGCAGGAATGTCTTGATCTTATGGCAGAAATCATCACAACAATGGATTTTGATGATGTAAAACGCTTTAAAACTTTAGCACAGGAGCAGTGGGCAGAAGCAAAAGCAAATTTTGTTTCCAGCGGAAGAGATTTTGCAATTAAACGGGCCAGAGCCGGAACCTCTTATCAAATGGCTTTAGTGGAAATTCTTTGGGGTATTACGCAAATGGATACTACAAAAGAATACACTAAAAAGGCTAAAAAGACTTTGAAAATCTTTAAGCAGTTATATGAAGATTGTGTAAAGGCTGGTGGTATTATTCACATTACTGCCGATGAAGAATCTCTCGCTACAATTCTTCCAATGATGGAAAAATTTGCTTGTGATGCAAAGCTTACAAAGCTTCTGCCAGCTGGTAATTTCCAGTTGCAGGATATTATTAGGTATGTTTCTCAGTACCAGTCTGCTGTTGAACCAAAGGGACTTCAGGCTATTAAAGTAGAGTCTCAGACTGGCTATTCCGTAGTAGCTTCTAAGGCTTCCAGATATCTTTCAAAGGAAGCTGCTGCAGAACAGGTTTTTGCTTCATGGTTCAGCTTACACAGTCTTTGGGATAAGATTCGAACAACAGGTGGTGCATATGGCGCTAGCTGTTGGGTTGATAATGGAGAAAAATCGATTATTTATTCTTCATATCGTGATCCATCTCCTGAAAAAACAATAAAGGTTTATGCAGATGCATTAAAAGATGTTATGGATAATCCTATACCTAAAGATGATATTGATAAAACTATTGTTTCAACTTATGGCGGTGCAATTGTTCCTGTAACTCCAAAGGATAGAGGTGAAAGAGGCTTTAATGCCTTTATTTATGGAGAACCAGAATATTCTCGACAGAGAAGGGTAGATAATATTCTGAATGTTACTCCAGAAGACATTGAAAAAACTGTAAAAAGGCTTTATGAGAATGCACAGCAGGAATATAGACAGGTTGTTTTCTGTGACAAAAAAGTAGATATTAGTGGAAAAAAACTAAAACTTCCATTATAATTTTACTAATAAGTCCACTTAAATGTAATTTATTTAAGGAGTACAATATGGATAAGAAAACTAAAGAATGTATACAGCTTTTAAGAGATTTGGTTTCTGATGTACAGGGGGCACCTTTTCCTGGTGGAGATTTAAAGTCAGAGCTTTATTCAATCTGGTATGATCATGCACAGAAAGCTGCTGTTGAGTGTTTTGAATTCTTGGATAGCAATTTTCCTTCAGAACAGACTGATTTGAATAAAACAATCGACAAATTATTTGATAAGTAAAAGTTTACACAGTTTAAGGTTATTGAAAACTCCTATCATCATAGGAGTTTTTTTATTTTAAAGTTTTTTTTTTATATTCCGAAAATTAAGTAATATAGAGGAATTATTGGGATGGGAAAAACTTCTAAATTAGCAAATCAGATAAAATATGGTCTTACAGGTTCAAAAAAGAAATTTGGAATTAATTACTGGCGATTTTTCTTTAATGCATTAAATACAACTACAGCCGCAGAACAGATGTTCTATGTTGAATTTGAAATGCTAAATCCATGGATTTCTCCTGAAAAAGCCGTTCTTGGTTATAAGTCCAGAGTTTTTGTAAAAGCAGAAGATTTACAGTATGCACTTGCAGGTACACAGTCTGCAACAAGCTTAAAAACAGAAACTATTGTTCAGCCATCTTATTGTGTAGTTCGTATTGGAAAATTTGGAAAAGATGGAAAGCAGCTTTGTAAATATTTCCCTGTAAAAGATGCAGAATTTGGAAATAAAAATTTTGAAATTAAAATAGATCAATTTTTATTTTCAGAAAATGCTTTACAAGGTTTTATTTCAATTTCTCAGGAAGAATTAACTGCTGCACCAGAATTACTTTGTGATTCTGGAATTGCAAAATGGGATATTTCATACGTTATTAACAAGAGTATTGGAAATGGATTCAATTCCAGCGGATGCAGATGGTTTCCTGCAGGGTTAAACACAACATTTAAAGGTTCACTTGTATTTGATGGAGAAGAATATAAGATAGATCCTGTTCGTTCTTATGGTTCAATGGAACGCTACTGGGGTAAAAGTTTAATGGAACCCTGGTTCCATATTTCATCATCAAACCTTGTAAGTAATATTACTGGTAAAACTCTTTTTGGTGCCAGCTTTAATGTTCAGGGTGTTTCTGATGGACATGTTTCGTTTACTGGAAATATTGATGACACAGAAATTGTATTTTCAACAGATTCTTCAAACAAATATCAGGATTTGTGGCAGTGTACACAAATGCCTGAAGTTGAAGAATTGGAAGAAAACCGTTTGCACTGGTCTGTAAGTATTCATAATAAAGCCTGGATTATTGATATTGATGTTTACTGTAAAATAAATGAGCTTTGTAACCGTAATATTGAACTTCCTGAAGGTCAACGAAAGGTTTTGAATGTGCTTGAAGGCGGTTCAGGTTTTGGTGAAATAAAAATCTACAAACGTAGAAAAAATGATCTTGAACAGATTGAATTTGCAAAAATTAGTAATTGTATTTGTGAATTTGGTCATATTGAAGACTCCGAATTGTAATAAAAAAAAGTTGCCTTTTTGTAATTTCATTATTACTTTAAAGGCATGAATTATCAAAATTTTACAATAAAAACTCAGGAAGCTTTGCAGGAAGCTTCTTCAATCGCAAATAAAAAAGACAACTCAGAAATTGGTGCAGAACATGTTCTGCAGGCTTTGCTTGAACAGCAGGATGGTCTAATTGCCCCTGTTGTTGAACGCATTGGAATTTCTTCTACAGAATTAATTAATAAAACTAAAAATCTTATTGATTCAAATCCAAAGGTAACTGGAGTTCCTAACGTTTATTTTTCTTCTGAAATGCAAAAAATACTTGCAAAGGCAGAAAACGAAATGAATGCCTTACGGGACCAGTATCTTTCTACAGAACATCTGCTTTTAGCAATGTCTGAAAGCGAAGGCCGTACAGGACAGCTGCTTAGACAGTGTGGAATTACTCATAACGCAATTGTTGAAGCTCTTAAATCAGTTCGTGGTAATCAGACTGTAGACAGTCAGGATCCGGAAAGTAAGACTAGAACTCTGGAAAAATATACAAAGGATTTAACAGCTTTAGCCCGTATGGATAAAATTGACCCTGTAATTGGTCGTGATGAAGAAATCCGTAGAGTAATGCAGGTTTTGTGCAGACGAACAAAAAATAATCCTGTAATTATAGGTGAACCTGGTGTAGGTAAAACAGCAATTGTAGAAGGCCTTGCAAGACGAATCTCCAGTGGGGATGTACCAGAAAGCCTTAAAAATAAGCGGCTGCTTTCTCTTGATTTAGGTAGCCTTGTAGCTGGTGCTAAGTTCCGTGGTGAATTTGAAGAAAGACTTAAAGCTTTGATAACAGAAGTTCAAAAGTCTGAAGGGCAGATTATTCTTTTTATTGATGAACTTCATACTCTGGTTGGTGCTGGTGCTACAGAAGGCAGCATGGATGCATCAAATCTTTTAAAGCCAGCACTTGCCCGTGGAGAATTACGGGCCATTGGTGCCACAACTTTAAATGAGTACCGTAAATATATAGAAAAGGATTCCGCTCTTGAACGACGCTTCCAGCAGGTATATTGTGCGGAACCTACAATAGAAGACACAGTTGCCATACTTCGGGGTCTAAGGGAAAAGTACGAGATTCATCATGGTGTTCGTATAGAAGATGAAGCTCTTGTTGCAGCTGCTACTTTATCTAATCGTTATATTACATCCAGATTTTTGCCTGACAAAGCAATTGATCTTGTAGACGAAGCTGCAAGCCGGCTTAAAATGGAAATTGAAAGCCAGCCAGTAGAACTGGATCAGGTAGAAAGAAAAATTCTTCAGCTTCAAATTGAAAAACAGTCTCTTTCAAAAGAAACTGATTCTGCATCAAAAGAACGACTTGAAAAACTGGAAAAAGAATTAAGTGAAATATCGTCTAAACGAGATGCAATGAAGCTTCAGTGGCAGAATGAAAAGGCTTCTATTGATAAGGGGCGAAACCTTAAAGAAAAACTTGAACAGGCTCGTTTTGAGCAGGAAAAGTTTACAAGAGAAGGAAATCTGGAAAAAGCCGCTGAATTAAAATACAGTGTTATTCCTGCAATGGAAAAACAACTGGAAGAAGAGCTGGCAAAAGAACAGAATAAAATTGACGATGGAAGGGAAAGTTTACTTCGACAGTCAGTTACAGAAGAAGATATTGCAAAGGTTGTAAGCTCCTGGAGTGGTATTCCTGTTGCTAAAATGCTTAGTTCTGAAAAGCAGAAATATTTACAGCTGGAAGATGTTTTGCATAAAAGAGTTGTAGGACAGAACGAAGCTGTTCAGGTTGTAAGTGATGCTATTCGCAGAAACAGAAGCGGATTAAGTGATCCAAACAAACCTCTTGGTAGTTTTATGTTTATAGGCCCTACAGGGGTTGGTAAAACAGAGCTTGCAAAGACCCTGGCTGATTTTCTGTTTAATGATGAAAAAGCCCTTACTCGCCTTGATATGAGCGAATACATGGAAAAATTCAGTGTAACTCGCCTTATTGGTGCACCACCTGGATATGTTGGTTATGATGAAGGAGGTCAGCTTACTGAAGCCGTACGACGCAGACCTTATTCTGTTGTTTTGTTTGATGAAGTTGAAAAAGCTCACCCAGATGTATTTAATGTATTGCTTCAGGTTCTTGATGATGGACGACTTACAGATGGGCAGGGAAGAGTAGTTGATTTTAAGAATACAATCATTATTATGACCAGCAATTTGGGCAGCGATTTGATTCTTGGTGCCGCAGAAAATGGTCTGGCTCTTAATAGTATAAAAGATAAAATTGATGTTTTGTTAAAATCTACTTTCCGTCCAGAATTCCTTAATCGAATTGATGAAACAGTAATGTTCCAGCAATTAGGTAAAGACTGCATCAGTCAGATTATTAAACTTCAGTTAACTCGTGTAGAAAAACGATTGGAAGACAGAAAAATTAAACTGGATTTTGACGAAAGTGCAATGAACTTCTTGTGTAAGGTAGGATATGATCCTGCTATGGGTGCAAGACCTGTAAAACGTGCAATCCAGACTTATGTAGAAAATCCACTTGCCAAAGAATTGCTTGGTGGAAACATAAGTGAAGATTGCACTGTTAAAGTTACTTGTGAAGCAAATGCTTTAAGCTTTACTCCACAGTAATATCCTGGATACTAACAAAGCTGTGGCATGGCTCAATTAAGTTCATGCCCAGCTTGTTTTCCCATAAACCAACTCTCTGGCAGGTTTCATTCTTAAAAAGATGACATATAAATTGAAACAACACTTACAATCAGATAAAATGATTATATGTTATCGTATCAGCACGCCTTCCATGCGGGAAATCACGCAGACTTATTAAAGCATTATGTTTTGTGCTTTGTTTTAAATTCACTTAATAAAAAAGAAAAACCATATACATTATATGATACTCACTCTGGAAGTGGGCTTTATGACTTACTTGATAATCGTAGTTTAAAAACTGAAGAAGCAAAAAAAGGAATTACAGCTCTGCTTTCCAAAAAGGATTTTCCACAGGAACTGTCCCTTTATATTGATACTGTAAATAAATATTATAAGAAAAACTTTTATCCAGGTTCCCCTGTAATCGAAAAAGTTTTTTTGCGGCCTCAGGACTTTATGTTTCTAAGTGAACTTCATCCTGCAGAATTTGAAAATCTAAAAAATAATATTGGCTCTGCTAAAAATATACAGATTATTAATAAAAATGGATTTGAAATGTTAAAAAGTCAGACTCCACCTGTTACAAAAAGGGGAGCTGTATTAATTGACCCAAGCTACGAAGAAGCAAAAGATTACGAAGATGTTTCAAAAACAATTATTGCTGTAAATAAAAAATGGTCTAATGGAATTATTATGGTTTGGTATCCATTACTTTCACATAGAAAATTTGAAATCGAAAATATGATTAATTCCATAACAGAGGCCGTACATAAGTTAAATGCAAATACTGAAATTCTAAATCTTCAGCTTTGTGTTAATTCTCCTGATGCTCATGAAGAAACTGATTTACAGACTGTACTTTCTGATACAGATAAAAAAAATCCGCCCCGTTTATACGGAAGCGGAATGCTTGTAATAAATGCTCCGTGGCATCTTGCAGAAGAGTCAGATATTGTAATTAAATACCTTACTTCCGTTTTTTACTTTCAAAAAAGTCTCTGATTTTTTCCCAGAGATGTTTAAAGAATAAATATATTTTGTAAAAGAAACCTGGGTTACGAAGCTTTTCCAGTCTTTTGTAACCTTCAAGTAATTCATCATCAGTAAATTCTTTTCGCTGGTTGTTTTCTTCCAGTTCCATTTCTAACTGTTCAATATCAGTAAGATTATCTACAATGTTGGCCTGAATGTTAGTCCAGCCCAGTTGTGTAGCTGCCTGTAAACGACGCTCTCCAGCAATTAATTCATAACGACGATTAATAGTAATAGGGTTTAATAGTCCGTAAGTTCTAAGGCTGTCTTTTAAATCTTCAAGATTACCTAAATCTTTGCGTACTCTTTTTCGGATCTTAATGTCTTTAATCTGTACTAACAAATGACCCTCCTTAATCCATTAAATAGTTGTAATCGTAGTCCTGAGTTGTATTATTTTTTCTATTTCCTTCATTCGATGCAATTTCATCTGTTGTTTCATTATCTAGTTCTGCAGAGAAATCATATCCTGCTTCAAGGAAGTCCAGATTGAAAGAAAGAGGAGTAGTGTCAAAATCAAGAGTAAAGTGCTGTCCCGATTTGTACATTTCCTTTTCCAGACGGATATGAGCCAGAGTAGAGTTTGTAGCATTTGAATGAAAAGGACAAACTTCTGTTGGCTGTGTTCCTGCAAGGAACCATTGTGTTGTTTTATGGTCTCCACAGGCATCTGTAAGAACCATACCAGATTCAGAACATACAGTACATTCAATAACTCCTTCCAAAGGTTTAACAAAGTCTTTGTAAGGTAAGTCTGCATGAATCTTATCAAAATATTCACCCCAGGCAAAACCTGCAAGTGTAGCACCTGTAATATTCAAACCAAGTGACTGACCTGGGCGGTCAAATCCAAACCAGAAGGCAGCGGCATAGTAAGGTGTAATACCACAAGTCCAGGCATCAGCCCAGTTTTGTGTTGTACCTGTTTTACCACCGGCTGGCATAGTATATATGCGGCCATTTTCGTCTCTGTAATCAAAATGCCATTTCTGAGCTTGGAGAGTACCACCGTTATTTACAGTCTGTTCCAAAAGCTTAATCATTACATAAGAAGTCTGTGGTGAAATAACCTGGATTGCATCTCCCTTAGCAGACTGTTCCTTACGAATATCAAGCTCTGGATTCAAAATAATATTTCCGTTTTTATCTTCAACAGTACGAATGGCCATAGGTGTAACTTCTTTACCGCCGTTAGCAAAAATAGCATAAGCACGAGCCATTTCGATTGGGCGTACAGAACAAACTCCAAGTCCAATTGGATAACCTGGAACAAAGGCCCTGGATGGAAGTTCTTCTTTAGAAATACCAAGCAAAGCAACTGCACGATTAATAGCTGCATCAAAACCAATTCCATCAAGAATCTTAAGTGAAGGAACATTCATAGAACGGGTAAGAGCATGATACAAAGAAACATCACCTTCCCATTCACCCTTGAAGTTTAATGGAATGTATGGCTTACCATCAGCTGTATGGAATACAACAGGTGTATCTGAAATTTGAGTTGTAGGTGTAAACTTGCGGGAATCAATGGCAGCAGAATAATACAATGGTTTGAATGTAGAACCCGGCTGAACCTTAGCCTGAATGGCACGAATGAACTGGTTTTCCTGATCAAACTTTGAACCACCAACCAGCGCATCAATATAGCCGTTTTCGTGATTAAGAGAAATCATTGTTCCTTCGATTGTTGTTTTTTCACCTTCTTGTTTAGAAAGTGAAATACCACGATTTACAATGTTTACCTTTAATTTATCGTTGCCTGTTATCATAGATGCAACATCAAGTACAGGACTTAATCTGTTTACAAATGCATTTTTTGCAACAATTTCAGAACGCTGTTCGCTTACCTTAAGTGAAGGAATATTAAACAGCAATGAAAGCATTTCTGTCATTGGAACATAAGTATTAAATGCAAGATTAGATTTAGAAGTGTGTTCACGCTGATAACGACGGTTTGCATCTGCAATGTATTTTTCCATTACAGTCTGAGCAATCTGCTGGTGAGCAAGGTTAAGAGTTGTGTTTACAGTAAATCCGCTGGTGTAAATATCATTAGAACCATAAATCATATTATTCAATTCACGGCGAACATATTCACTGAACCATGGAGCTTTGTCTTCACGCATCATATAAGCAGAAGTTGATGTACGGGTATAGTCAAAAGTTGCCCAGTAATCGTTGAAGGATTCTGTAGCTTCTTCTTTTGTAATAAAGCCTGCATCAACCATTGCTGTAAGAACATCATGCTGACGCTCCTGTGCTCTGTTAGGATGATCAAAAGGATTGTAGAACGCAGGGTTCGAAAGCTGGATTACAAGAATAGCGGCTTCTGCAGGAGTAATTTCTGTAGCAGAATGACCGAAGTAATATTTTGAAGCAGCGTTTACACCATAAGTACCGCCACCAAAATAAATCTTGTTCAAATACAATTCAAGAATTTCATTTTTAGAATAACGGCGTTCCATCTGAATGGCCCACCATAATTCCTTTATTTTACGGCTGTAAGACATATCTGTACGGTCGCAGTAAAGTGTACCTGCAATCTGCTGGGTAAGGGTAGAACCACCACCAAGAGACTGACCTGTTAATTTACCCATAATGGCTCGAAGTACGGCTTTAATTGTATAACCGTTATGAGCAAAGAATACACGGTCTTCCCGGGTAATAAGAGCATCAACCATCTGCTGTGGCAAATCCTGGTAAGCAATGATTTCGCGTTTTTCATCAGATGTGAATTCAGTAATAACTTCGCCATTAATATCAAGAAGCTTGGTTGGCAAAGCTGTTTCAAATTCTGTGAAGTATTCTGTATTTTTTATGTTTTGAGTTTCTGAAAGACCCCAGCCTAAAAGGGCTCCAAAAAGAATTGCATTAACAGTTAAAAGAGAAAGCAAAACAATTGGAGTTTTTTTAATTTTTCTCATAATCTTCATTATAGTTAAAATCTACTATATAGGCAAGAATACACAAAAAATCAAATGGTTACAGAAGACAAAAAAAGGCCCGGACTAGGTCCGAGCCATGCCCATCAGGCAACCGGGAACATGGGTGGGAGGGGAAAATGTTCCCGGTACTTATATTATCGCCCATACCCCCTGAAATCTTTAATCCAAATTAAAAAAAAGTTGAAAATTTTAAAAAAAAGTGAAACAAATTCTGGGTTTAAAGGTTTAGATAAGACTATTCTTCAGTAATCTGCAGATCTACTTCAAAATTAGCTGTGTAGGTTCTGCCTTTAATTACATTGATTGTTCTGACAATTTCGTATTCACCAATACTGAACTTAATCTTGTGTTCACCTTCGGAAATTGGAAATTCAGTACCAAAGGAAGAAAACTTTTCACCGTCTAAAGTTACATGAGTACTTTCTGGCGCAAGGATAATTAGGGTAGGCGCAATGCTCTTCATTTCTACAGAAAGTGGAGTTGTTTTAGCTTGATCAATATGAATTGTTCTAACTTCGTTTCTATAAGATTCAGAGATTACAGAAATATTGTGTACACCTGTATCCAGCATGATTTTTATATTCTTGTCAGAAAACTGAACTGGTTTATCATCAATAAATACAGAACATGGCAAAAGCTTATTTTCAGCTTCCAGAGTTAAATCCAGCATTCCTTTATTCTGAAGAATTGGCTTAACAGAAATACCAACTTTAGCCTTCATTGTTTCTTCTGGAATACCTTTCATTACAGGCTGTAATCTTACGAAAATTAAGTTCTGAGAAAGATCTGGAACAGTATCCATCTTTGTAATGTATTTATTTGCTTTAAGACTGTTGTTAGATATTAAGGGAACCTGCAACACCCAGGAAAGTCTTCCTGGTAAAGTGCTGACATATTCTCTGGTTGCAGAATAATCTATCTGGCTTGAAGATGGTATAGGTTTTACTTTGTCATATACTGAGCAGGCAACACTGTCCATCCATTCTGCAACAGAGTCTGGAATGTCCATTTTAATTTCCAGTCCTTCAATAAAATCTCTTTCTTTAGGAATAAAAATTGCAATGGCTTCATTGATTCCGATTTTTGCAGAGGCTTCTAAATTGTTGTCCTGAGAAATTTCAACAGTATGCATTTTACCTACCCGGAAAGTTTCTGCGGCAAGACACATGCAGAGAGAGAAAGAAACAACTGTTGAAATTATTTTTTTTATGTCAACCATACTATTCTATAATTAATTTACACAATTACTTTAATTTATTCAATTCAAGTTCAGCTTACTTCTAGGATCTTGTGCCTTTCCACCCTGTCTTATTTCAAAATGAAGATGATGTCCTGTAGCTTTTCCTGTATTTCCTACAAAACCAATAACATCACCTTTGCGTACAGACTTGTACTGGTCCACACAGATTGACTTAAGATGAGCATAGACGCTGGTGATTTTTCCTGTGTCATGAGTAAGAATTATGTAATTTCCAAATTCAGGATCATTCTCAATAGTATAGGCTACGGCACCATCTTTTATGGCATAAACCGGAGTCCCTTCAGGTGCGGCCAGATCTATTCCATTGTGATTTTTTGTTACCCCTGAGAATGGATTTTTGCGTTTTCCAAATTCTGAAGAAACCCAGAATGCTCCTTTATCGATTGGAAGCATCATAGAGGAGTCTAAGAAAAAGCCCCGTTCCGTGGAACTGAATCTTTTATTTTTAAGGAACACATAAGTGCGTCCATTTATAATCCATTTTTTACCTTTCAGGGATTCAGGTTTATCAGCATAGTTTTCCTGCAGCAGAATTTCTATTCCGGTATTTCCTTTTTCCATGGGAATATAAATACCAGGAACTGATGGTAAAATTAAAGTCTGGTTTAAAATTTTATCTTCGGCTGATTCCAGATGATTAAGGGTTGCCAGAGTGTCGTAGGGGATGTTACAGCGGGCGGCCAGACCTTGTAAGGTGAAGTTCTCTGTATTTTTATATATAAAGTATAAGTAGTCAGGTTCACGGCCTGAATTAAGATCTCTGTAATTGCTTTCTACTAATTTTGAATATTCCTTAAAAGCGATTTCGTATGAAGAAAGACGAGGAATTTCCGGTAACTTTTCTAGATTTATAACCGGGATTTTTTGTTCAGAATATTCAGTCTCCTGTGCCTGGGCAAAAAGAAGTTCATGGGAGAATAATAGTACTGCTATAAAAAATATTTTTTGAATACTGTTCATAAGCAAAAAAAAACAGGTTCCTTGTAAGAACCTGTTTATAGATTATCAATTGTTGAATTATTCTTCAACAATAGCTTCTGCTGGACATGATGCAGCACATGAACCACAACTGATACAAGCACCAGCGTCGATTACACGAGCTCCGTCTTTTTCAGAGATAGCTCCAACTGGACAGTCACCTTCACAAGCTCCGCAGTTTACACATGCGTCTGTTACTTTAAATGCCATAATTATTGCTCCTTATAATTATTATGTATTAAATATACTTTATTCAGCCTAAATGGGCAAGTTATTTAATTTGATTAAAAAACATGTATTAAGTATACTTTAGTTAATATCGTATTTAGAAAGGAAAAGTATGAACAAAAAAGAAATAGCATCTTATATTGATCACACACTTCTTACACCTACAGCTACAGTAAATCAGATAATTCAGTTATGTCAGGAAGCAGACCGCTATGGATTTGCTTCGGTTTGTGTTAATCCAATTTATGTTGGTGTTGCTGCAACTCAGCTTAAGGATTCTGAAACTAAAGTTTGTACAGTTGTTGGTTTTCCATTAGGTGCAACTCCTTCTAAAATAAAAGCTTTGGAAGCACGAAATGCTGTTAAAAATGGTGCTGACGAAGTTGATATGGTAATTGACCTAGGTGCAGCTAAAGATGGCCGCTTTTCCGAAGTTTCAAAGGATATTGCCTGTGTAGTTCGGGGGGCAAAAATAATGGGCGAAAGAATGAATAAAAAGGTTATTGTAAAAGTCATTCTTGAAACCTGTTATTTATCAGATTACGAAATTCAGACCTGTTGTCTTTGTGCAAAAAATGCCGGTGCAGATTTTGTTAAGACTTCTACAGGCTTTGCCACACCAAAAGATATTAATGGTAATCCAATCCCAAACGGTGCAAATGTTCATCATGTTCAGCTTATGAGGAATACTGTTGGACCTGATATGGGAGTTAAAGCTTCTGGTGGTATTAGAACCAGTCGTCTTGCTGAAGAACTTATAGAAGCTGGAGCAAACCGTCTGGGAACTTCCAGTGGAGTAGGAATTCTTCAAAACTGGAATGAAAAATAAAATATTATGGTTAAACAAATAAGGCTGTCCTTAAAGTTGAAATATTTTCAATAAAGGACAGCCTTATTTGTTTTTAAACTGTACTCCCCAATTTAATGGAGAGTTATGAAATCTAGAAGCTTGCTTTTTTGATTTCTTTTACAGTGTAGTTATATTTGTGTTCGTTGATTGTGAAAGTTGCTGTTTCTCCAGCTTTTCTGTTGAGTACAGCATTTCCAAATGGTGACATGTAAGAAATTACATTGTTATCTGGATCTGATTCCCATGGTCCAAGAATAGTGTAAGTTTCTTCTTTTCCAGAATCGTTGTCTGTTAATGTAACAACTGTTCCGAATGAAACCATAGAAGTTGTACTTGTTGTTGGGTCAAATACAACTGCGCGGTTAAGTTCAGACTGAAGCTGAGCCAACTGGAGGCTTAAGAAGTGCTGCTGTTCCTTAGCAGATTTGTATTCCTGGTTTTCTTTCAAGTCGCCCTTAGCTTTAGCTTCTGCAACATCCTGTGCATTCTGTGGAATGTCAACTTTCTGGATTCGTTCAAGTTCAGCTTTCTTTTCTGCAAGTTTCTGAGCTGTAACAATCATACCCTTTGGCTGATCATCTTTTTCTTCAGATACACGGAACTTGAAGTCTGGATATTTATCAAGAATCTTAGAACGAGTCTGAGCTTTATAAGATGGGTCAATGTCTGCAATATCGTCAATCATTGTATACATTTTCTTAACAAGTGTTTCATCGCCAGAGAACATGTATGCATAAAGTGTTGATTCCTGGAAGAGGAGAGCAGTTGCATTCTTATTGATCTTCTTGTTGTCTGTAGAATTAACATGGTTGTTAATTTCACGGAATGTAAGTTCAATAATGTTGATAAGAGTAATAAGCTGTTTTTCGTAAGAAACACCAGCGTTCTGGTACCATTCTTTGTCCTGACATTTTTCGAAGAAGAAAAGTACAGTTTCGCGGTAGTCTTTGTACTGATCAAAAGCTGTTTTTACAAGTTTCTGTACTTCGTCTGTATGTCCTTCATTAATAAGGAGAGTAAGCATATCTTCTTTGAGTGCTGTTGGGAAAAGTCTGATGTACTGTTTGTCCCAGTCTGGAAGCATTCTGATAGCATTAAGGAAATCAGATCTTAAGTGAGTCTGTTTAGAATCTTTAAGGCTAAGATAGATTTCTCTTGGATCTTCAATTCTGTTGTAAAGATTAGCGAATGTATCTTTAGATGGAACTGCAAACTGTTTATCGATTGCTGTAATGTTATTAACGATAAGCCATGATGTAATAACCTGTTCGTTAACTTTTGTGATGTTCTTAAGATAACCTGTAAAGTATGAGTACATTTCTGCAAAGAAGTCACTTGATTTATCTGTAAGGTCACTTTCAAAGAACTTCATAAGAATATCAACCCGTGCAAAGAACTGTTTCTGAGCTTTGAATTCGTTAGAAAGCTTTTCTTCAGCAGAAAGTTCGTGGTCGCGTACTGTGTACATGTTGATATCTGTTGGGCTTACACCAAACTGTGCATCAGATTCAAGAATCTTTTTAGCTGCAGAGTTCCAGGATGTCCATTCACCTGCAGTAAGAATACCTGGTACGAGTTCTGCCTTGATTTTTTTGAAGTCACAAAGATTGTCGTAACTCTTAATGATTGTTTTAAGAGCCCAAACTTTATCTTTTTTAATCTTCTCTGCAAGTTCTGCCTTCTGTTTTGTTGCTTTAAGAACCCAAATGTGGTCCTTAGCAAGAGGTTTAAGGGCAGTTACAGCCATAGAAAGTTTCATTTCCTTAATTCCGGCTGCTTTACCAAAGTTGATTGTAAGAGTATCGTTAGCAAGCTTACGGATAATACCAACACCCCAGCTTCTGTGGAATACAAAGCATCCTTTATCAAAAGCGATGTGTTTTTCAAAGTCGTTGATAGCTTCGAAAACGTTACGGTAGTTAGCTGTAAGGTTTGAAGAACGGATATAATCTTCAAGGTGGCTGTGTCCTTCGTATTTACCGCGGAAACAGTCTACGATTTCTTTACGAGCCCATGTATCTTTTGGTTCAACTGTAAGATTCTGTTTAAGAATTTCAATGGCAATATCCCATTTTTTGTTGTCCTTGTACCATGTGTACAATTCCTGCATAAGGATAGTTGTCTTCATTTCGTTCATCTGTTTAGAGATTTTGCGACGAAGCATCTGGAAGAAGTCGATTTCTTCTGGAATGAACTGTACTAATTTAGACCAGATTTCTTTACATGCATTATAATTGTTGGCAGCAATAAAGCGGAGAATTGCTTTTTTGTAGTAATCAACAGCTTTGTCCTGGTCGCCTTCTGATTCATAGTGTTCTGCAAGGAGTTTAGCTTTATCAGCTTCTGTAAAATCAGTTTTTACAAGAGTTTCATATAAATCCCATGCTTTAGGATTATTTTCTGCTTCGTAAGATGCAGCAAGTGTTCTTAAAGCAAAACGATTGTTAGGTTCATCAGCAAGAATGTTTTTACAAAGATATGTAACAACGTTTTCTTTGTGGTTTTTCTGGAAAATGTCTACAAGTGTTTCAAGAGAAGAGTAGTCCAAAGAATTATTCTTAAGATCAATAATTCCGCAGAAATAAAGGGCAATGATGCTGTCTTTTGAATGAGAAAGCTGTTCATTACAGATATCATAAACTTCTTTTGTACATTTTTCTTCTTCAGCTTTTGTAACAAGTGCTGAAAGTTCACGAAGATTGTTTTCTGTGTAACTTCCGATTGCTGCTCTTGTCCATGTTTCTTCTTTCAGCATGTCCTGAATAGATTGAATTAATTCTGCCATTTAATAACTCCTTCTAGTTTGTGTAGGCTTCGTATATCTGTGAATCCAGAATTTTAATTTTTAATAATATTTCATTGATCTTAGGAACACTTTCGTGTGTAAGAACATAATGATCAATCAGCCAGAAATAACTGTTCAGAAGTTTTGGAACCAGGATTTCTTCGTTGCAGGAAGGATCCTTGTATTCGTTTTCCATCTGATAGATATTCTTTGCCAGTCTTGCAACTTCAAGAGAGCTTAAAGGTCTTTTGATGTTGAAGATGCCTCCAATTACGCCATAAACCGGAATCCAGTAAAGCAGCTGCTTGCCTGTATAACCTTTTTTATCCTGAATGTTCTTTACCAGACATTTTATAAGCTGGGAATCAAGGAAGTTCAGGTCTATGGCCTCTGGGTTTTGAAAAAAAGCTTCACGGAACAATACTTTTCCGATTCTGTCTTCTCCGCAAAGTGAGTAGCAGTCAGCCATTTCTGCCAGAACTGATGCCAGTCCTTCATGGGCATTGTTTGCCTCAATAAGACAGGTTCTGGCGTTTTCAAAATCACCAAGTTTCTTATAGCAGATACCAGTTCTGCGATACATTTCTGCTTTCTGAAGGGAATCTGAACAATCAAGCAGTTCCGAAAAACTGTTTAATGCATTTGTAAAGAATCCTTTTTTTACCGCGTAAAATGCAGGTTCGTAAACCTTTGTTTCTCTGGTAATAAAATCTTTAAAAGATTTCCATTCGTTCAGAGTGTTTTCGCTGCGAACATAAGGGTCTGCAATCTGTTCAAGGCGCTTACGGGAATCAATCCAGAATACACAGCAGCGGTTTGTATAAATTACTTCTTCCGATTCGAGAGCCTGCTCAAAAAGAGTTGATGTAATTTTGTAAGCCTGTTCAGGCTGACCTAATCTTAAATAAAGAATAGCATCCTGAAGCTGAGATACAGTCTGTTCGTCCATAACAACCTTATGTTAATTTTATCTGAGATAAGCCTTTTTAGTCAATAAAGATTATGCAATTTTAGTAAAATTGGAGCATAGTTTATATAACTAAAAGATGTATATGTCAAGCAATTTTTTTTAAAGCTTTTCTGAAAAAATATCTTATTATTGTAAAAACGTGAAAATTCTGTTAAAATTAACCCCAAATGAAAACACCAGCTTTAGCACCATCGCTGCTTTCTGCAGATTTTTCTGACTTAAATGCAGCTATTAAACAGATTGAAAATAATAAGGGAACTGTAGTTCATATTGATGTTATGGACGGACAGTTTGTTCCAGAAATTACATACGGACAGCCTGTTGTACGAACAATTCGTAAACTGACACAACTTCCTTTTGATGTTCATCTTATGGTTGAACACCCTGAAAATCAGATTAATTCATTTATTGATGCAGGAGCAGATTGGGTAACATTCCATATCGAAGCAACTCCTCATGCTCACCGCCTTATTCAGATGATTCATGAAAAAGGCAAAAAGGCAGGAATCGCACTTAATCCTGCAACACCAGTTTCTGCTTTACAGGAAATTCTTTCAGATGTTGATGTTGTTCTTGTAATGACTGTAAACCCTGGCTGGGGAGGACAGAAACTTATTCCATCATGTGTGGAAAAAATAAAAGAACTTAAGAAAATCCGTCAGGAAAAAGGATACAATTATCTTATTTCTGTAGATGGCGGTGTAAATAATGATACTTTGCAGACTGTACTGGACGCAGGCGTAGATGTCTTTGTTTCCGGATCAGCCTTTTTTAATGGCAGCCTTAAGTGGCAGGAGTAGAGTAAGCTTATGAGTACAAATGTATTGAAAAAAATAACTGCAGTTACAGCCGGAATTCTTTTTATGGGTGCCGTTTTAGCTGCAGATTCGGGAATGACTGCTTTTCAGGATGGATTAACTGCTTATTCAAAGGGACAGTGGGATTCTGCCGTATTCCTTTTGAAAAAAGCTGCAGGTTATCCAGAAAACTTTAATCCTGATACCTATTACATGCTTATTACTTCAGAAGTGTATGCAGGAGATAATCCTGAAGCTCTGGATGATTGTGATATCTTCCTGGAAAATTTTCCAGATTCACTTCTTAAGCCTAGAGTAGATTATCTTAAAGGCCGTATTCTTTACAGTCTTGGTGAATACGAAAAATCAATCATTATTTTAAGCGATTTCTGCCATGAATATGATTCTGATGAAATGTATTCTTATGCGCTTTTCTATATTGGAGAAGCTTTGTATGCAGGTTACAGATATGATGAAGCCAGCTCAATTTATGAACGGGTTGTAACAGATTTCCCAGAAGCACCAAAGGCTACTGCTGCCCAGTATCGTCTTGATTCAATTTCTCAGCGTTCTCGGGAAGAAAAGTTACTATACTTATTAAAACAGACTGGCGAAGAATATCTTTTTGCAAAAGAAGAATATGAAAAACAGCTTAGAATGTATAATTCTGAGTCTGTAGCTTCCACAAAACAGAAGCTTCTTGATGCACAGAGAAAAAATCAGGATCTGGAAGAAAAAATTCTGGAACTGGAAAATCAGTTGACTCAGATTCAATCAGATTACGATGTTAAAAAACAGGAATATGAAGCAGCTTTAAAAGAAGCTCAGAATAAAAATAAGCCTATAGAAAGTGCTTTGGAAAAAACTTCTCCTGCCAGCGAAGATGATATTACTGTTCAGCAGCTTAAATTAAAGGCTGAACTTGTTAAATCCTTGCTCTATGGTCAGATGTCTGAGTAAAAGTCTTTACGGAAATTGAGGTATTGTATGAAAAAATCCATATTAATCAGTTTATTGCTTGCTGTTGCACTGGTTTCTCCATTATTCGCTAAGTCTAAAAAATCAGCTGCTGCAGAAGAAGAAACCATTCAGAGTGATGTTCCGGAAATGGGAGTTTTTTCTGACTGGAAAAAGGTTCGCAGCAGAAGAATCGATAAAATTTTTGGAAGAATAAGAATCAGGGTTCTTCCTGGAAGAGGAACCTTTAATATTGGTGCTGTAAACGAAAGCGAAAAAACAATCAGTATCCTTTCTAATATGAATGAATATACATCAACATATTTTTCTCTCCGATGTGGAAAAAAGATTTATAAGCTTCATGACAGTGCAGATGTAAAGACAAAAGCTCGTCTTTTAGATGATAAAGTTCAGATTATTTATTCAGTAAACGGCACAGCTGATGTTCTTGTTGAATTTATTCCTGTAGAAAGTCAGTATGGTGAAGGTTACGATGTACTTCGTATTCAGACTACCGTAACAAATACAGGTAAAAAGGCTGCAGAATTTGCCTTAAAGAATGTAATGGATACAGTTCTTGGGGAAGCAGATTTATATCATTTCTATACAGCAGATAATGTGCCAATTAAGAGCGAAGCTAGTTTTAGAACTATGGCTAATTCCCCTTATTTCAACTCAAAGAATAAGGCAGCATGGTGTCAGTTCCTTCTTGATGGAGCAGATGTTACACCAACAGATATTGTTGCTCTTGGAAATTACGCAACAGTAGACAGTTCTACTTGGGAACCGGATATGTCTTCATACAGAACTTTTGATACAGTAACTTCCTATAACAATTCAGCTGTAGGTATTTTGTGGCCAGCTAAACGTTTAAGTAAAATGCAGACTATGCAGTCAGTTTATTATATTGCCTTTGCAACAGATGGAAATATTCCTTTTGGTGAAGAATTTATTAATCTTAAAACTGCACAGATGAAAAATTCAGCAGCAGCCGCAGGTATTATTGCTGGAACAAAGAAACAG
The DNA here is from genome assembly GCA_016292805.1 of Treponema sp. Lineage (GTDB taxonomy): Bacteria > Spirochaetota > Spirochaetia > Treponematales > Treponemataceae > Treponema_D. The sequence goes on from JAEDFM010000003.1 coordinate 25,208, forward strand.
AATGACACTTCTAAAGTTGTTACAGAAAACCAGGAACAGGAAGAAGTTTCAGAAGTTATTTCTGTAAGTAAAGAACAAACAAAAACTGTTATTGATGAAGAACCTTCTTCAAAAAATCTTCCAAAGGAACTTCTTACACCTGAATATGTTGAAGGCCTGTTAAAGAGAATTGATGAACTTAAAGCAGGGGATCAGACAATCAATAAAGAAGAATTAAAAACTTTGAATGATGAACTTGATTTCATCCTTTCAATTATGAGGAGCTAGGATAATGGCAAAGGATGTTCTGACCCTTGCCTGGTCTGAAATGCGCCGCCGCAAATTTGCTTCGGCTATTAAGCTGCTGGAAAGTAAGGCTGAACTTTATGAAGACAATTTTGAATTCTATCTTGCAACAGGTATTGCCTGCCTTTATGCAGGTGATATTGGTTCTGCTTCTTCATATTTTCAGAGAGCAAGACACATAAGTCTTACAGATACCAGATTACTTTTAGGGCAGGCTGCAATTTTTATGCGTCGTGGTGATGTTGACCGAGCCCTTCAATATTATTTTGAAATCAAAGAAAATGAACCTGAAAATAAAATTGCTGCTCAGGCTATGGAATTTATCCGTACTCATGGCGATTATGACACAATCTGCAGATGGGTAGATACTGGTAAAATTGAACAGTTTTATCCGCCTCTTGGTGTAAATCCAAATAAAGTATGGGCATTTATAATTCCAATTTTTGCTTGTATTCTTGGAGTTGTGGTGGCAATCAAGATTATTCCGGGGCCTGGTACTTTTGATGGCCCAAGAGCCAATCTTGCAAATCTTGAACTTTCTGCAGATGAAAAAACTTCTGCAAAAGAAAGCGATTTGACCACACAGTCATATAAGTTCATTCTTACAAATAAAGAAATTACAAAGCGGTATTCAAATGCATTGCAATATTTCCAGGAACATCGTGATAATGCCGCACAGATAGAAATTAATACTATACTTAATTCAGATGCAACTTTATCAATTAAGCAGAAAGCACAGATTCTGGCAGGATATCTTGAGATTCCAGATTTTGACTCTATAAAAGATATTCCGTCTTATTCTGATGTAAAAGCTCAGACATTTCTTTATCAGGATTGCTGGGTTGCCTGGGGTGGTAAAGTTTCTAACGCTGTTACTTACGAGGATGGTTCCTATAGCTGTGAACTTCTGGTTGGTGATGAAACTCTGGCTCATTATGAAGGTAATGTTCCAGTTCGTTTTACAGCGGTTCCTATGGTTGAAGGCAGTAAACCGGTAAAGATTTTAGGGCAGGTTGCCATTCAGGATGGGGAGTTGTTAATTAAGGGAAGAGCTGTGTACCAGAGTGTGCACTAAAATATAAAAAATTTGCATTTTTTTTAAAAATTTTTGCTGAAATTTTGTAAAAAGTGATTAACTTGGGCCATATTATATACGGGAGGAAGGTGGCTGAATGTCTAGTTCAAATTCTAATGCGATGGATACATCGGAAAAAATGAAGGCTTTGGAGGCTGCGCGTCTTCAGATTGAAAAACAGTTCGGACAGGGAGCAATTATGAAGCTTGGCGATAAAGCTAATGCTGCAGGAATTGAAGTTATCCCATCTGGTTCTATTTTACTTGATGAAGCACTTGGTATTGGCGGTTATCCAAAGGGTCGTGTAATTGAAATGTATGGTCCTGAGTCGTCTGGTAAGACTACTTTGGCTTTGCATGCTATTGCTGAGTCTCAGAAGTTAGGTGGTGTTGCTGCGTTTGTTGATGCAGAACATGCTCTTGATCCTGTTTATGCTAAGAATCTTGGTGTAAATATTGATGAACTTTGGGTTTCTCAGCCAGATACTGGAGAACAGGCTCTTGAAATTACAGAGAACTTAGTTCGCAGTGGTGCTGTTGATATTGTTGTTGTAGACTCTGTTGCAGCTCTTACACCAGAAAAAGAAATTGAAGGTGAAATGGGTGATGCTGTTATGGGTATGCAGGCTCGCTTAATGAGCCAGGCTTTGCGTAAGCTTACTGCAATTATTGGAAAATCAAATTGTATTGTAATTTTCATTAACCAGATCCGTATGAAGATTGGTGTTATGTTTGGAAATCCAGAAACAACAACTGGTGGACAGGCATTGAAATTCTATTCTTCTGTTCGTCTTGAAATTCGTCGTATTGAAACAATTGACGGTAAAGGTGATGAAGATGCTCTTGGAAACAGAGTAAGAGTTAAGGTTGTAAAGAACAAGGTTGCGCCTCCATTCAGAAAGTGTGAGCTTGATATTTACTTTGGAAAAGGTATTTCTTGGTCTGCAAGTTTACTTGATTCGGCTGTTAAACATGGAATTATTGATAAACGTGGTGCCTGGTATACAATGGGTGAAGAGAAAATCGGGCAGGGAAAAGAAAATGCAGTTAACTTCATTGAATCTAATCCTGAAATCGCCGCTGATATCGAGAAAAAAGTCCGTGCAACAGTATTTCCTGGTCAGGTAATTGAAGAAAAAGAAGCTCCTAAAAAAGCTGCTAAGGCAACTGCTGCAAAAGCTGCTGCTGGCGAAGCTCCTGCTGCAACTGAATCAGCTGCATCACAGGAAGGACTTTTCTAAACTTTAATGAAACGGGTTTTACTAGGTCTTGGTTCCAATAAATCTTTTCAAAACATGGCACCTTTAGATTTACTGAAGTGTGCCTGCAGAGATTTGTCTGGATGTTTAGCTGAACCTTCATTTTCATCGGTATATAAAACCAAAGCCATGTATGTTGAGGATCAGGAAGATTTTTACAATATGTGTGTGCAAGGTTTTGTTGCCGATGATTTAGATCCTTTCCAATTTTTAAAAACAATAAATCAAATTGAAGCAAAATATGGCCGTGACCGTTCAAAAGAAATCAGGTTTGGTGCCAGATCTTTAGATATTGATATAGAACTTTTTGGTGATGAACATATAGATCATCCGGATTTACAGATTCCCCATCCAAGAGTTGAGGAAAGATTGTTTGTTTTAATTCCTGCTACTGAAGTTTTAAATGAAACTGCCGATGAATTAATTAGGGGAAAATATATTGAAAGTCTGGAAGTCCTTAAAGGAACTGAAGATTTTGAAAGTATAAAAAAAGTAGTTCCCGCTCAGGTGGTTCAAAAATGGAACAGGAATTAAATAATCAGAATAATTCAGAAACAGCAGTTGCTACAAAAACAAAACGGGCTTATAAAGCAGGGGAATTTGAAGGTCCTCTTGATTTACTTTGGTCTTTAATCCGCGAAAGTAAAGTTAATATTTACGATATTCCAATTGCACAAATTACAGAACAGTATCTTGAATATCTTGATTATGCAGTTCAGACAGATTTAGGTGATCTTTCTGAATTTTACAGCTGGGCTGCAAAATTAATCTATATTAAAAGTCGTATGCTTCTTCCTGTAGAGGTTGCCTATGATGATGAAGATGAAGAAGATCCTCGTCAGGAACTTGTTGATACTCTTATTGAATATCAGCGCTTCAAGAAACTTACAGCTCTTATGGAAGAACAGGAAGATGATTCTGAATGGAACTTTGAACGAAAAAAGATTCAGCGGGTTCTGCCATTTGATGACAGCGAAGGAATGTGGGAAGAAGTTGATACCTGGGAATTGCTTCAGCAGATGCAGGATATTTTTAAAGGAATTATGCGTCAGTATTCAAATGATACCATTTTGAATATGTATGAAGAAATTTCTGTAAATGAAAAAATTACTTTAATGAACGAATTGCTGGAAGATAAAAAATCCTGTCTGTTTACAGACCTGCTTACTCGTCCAGGAAATGAAATGGATGTTGTTTGTTCGTTTATGGCAATCCTTGAAGCTGTTAAGTTCAAGATGATTACTATCTTCCAAAATAAGCTTTTTGGTGATATAAAGATATGCATTCGTGAAGATAATTCAGGATATGTTCCAACTGAGGAAGAACTTACTTCCAACTAATAAAATAATACCAGGAATAAAAACAGATGGATTTTAGCAAAGAAACTGCATTGTGCGAAACAATTTTATTTTTAGAAAGTGAACCTCTAACTCCAAAGGTTTTGTCTAATAAGGCACAGCTTTCTGAAGAAGTTGTAGAAAAATGTCTTGAAAAGCTTAAGGAAAAGTATAGTGCAGAAGATTCTGGTATTGAACTCAGTATGGTTACTGGTGGATGGTGTTTAACACCTAAAAAAGAATACTGGGAAGTATTAAAAGAGTTTTACGGTTCTAAACGAGATGGTCGTCTTTCAAAATCTGCTATGGAAACTCTTGCTATTATTGCATACTCACAGCCAATTACCCGTGCAGAAGTAGAACAACTTCGTGGTGTTGGTGTAGATAATATGATTCGTCTTTTGATAGAACGAAACCTGATTAAAGAAGTAGGTAAGAAGGAAGTTCCTGGCCGCCCAACTTTATTCGGTACAACTAAGGAATTCTTAAAATTATTCCACCTAAATTCAATTTCAGAACTTCCAAAACTTGATGAAGATGATGAAAAACGATTCGAACTTGCCCGCTAATAAAACTGCAGAAGGAGATTCAATACGTCTGCAGGCTTATCTTGCTCATTGTGGTGTTGCCAGCCGCCGTGCCTCTGAAAAAATAATTCTTGATGGTCGTGTTGAAGTTAATGGTCAGATTGTAACTGAACTTGGTACAAAGGTTACTGATTCTGATGAAGTTAAAGTTGACGGTAAAAAAATTCAGCTTGAAAGTGTAAAAAGATATGTTCTGCTAAATAAACCAGCTGGATTTGTCTGTTCGTCGGCAGATGAAAAAGGTCGTGCAGTAGCCGCAGATTTATTAAAAGAAAAATATACTGAACGACTCTATAATGTAGGTCGTCTTGATATGTATAGTAAAGGAATGATTCTTTTTACAAATGACGGCGATTTTGCGGCAAAGCTTTCCCATCCTTCAAGTCAGATTGAAAAAGAATATGTAGTAGAAACTAGTCAGGACATTTCTGAAGAATTCTGTCGTAATTTTGAGGGTGGTATTAGAGTAGAAGGAAAATTCTATAAATGTGTTTCCTGTAAAATACTAAAGCCACGAAAAATTGCTATAATTTTGATAGAAGGAAAAAATAGGGAAATCCGAAATGTCCTTGAATCTCAAAATATCGGTACAAAATCACTGGTTCGTGTAAGAATTGGAAGTGTTGAACTTGGTGATTTAAGACCTGGTGATTCCAGAGATTTAAGCCCTGCAGAGGTAAAAAGTCTGCTGGCTTTATGTGAAGATGATAAAAAAGAAAAATGGTAATTCCATATAATGCTGGCTGTTAAAGGTCGGTTTCAGGAGATAAATATGATTATTGCTATTGATGGACCAGCTGGAACTGGTAAAAGCACCATTGCTTCAATGATTGCGGAAAAACTTAACATCACATTCTTAAACAGCGGTGGTTTTTACAGAACATTGACTATTGCTATTCTTGATGCCGGTATTGATTATAAAGATGAAAAAGCAACAGTGGATTTTTGTAAACAGCAGAAAATTGAATATACAAAAGAAAGTCATTTTATTCTTAATGGAACTGATGTTACAGCTCATCTTCATGATGATAGAGTTGCTGCTAATGTTTCGCAGGTAAGTTCTATTGTAGAAGTCCGTCATTTTGTTAATGATTTAATGCGTGAAATTACAAAATCCTTAAGTATTGTCTGTGAAGGTCGTGATATGACCACTGTTGTATTCCCAATGGCTGAATACAAGGTTTATCTTGATGCCAGTTCAGAGGTTCGTGCTCAGCGCCGTTTTGATCAGGGGGTCAGTGATATGACTTTTGAAGAAATTAAGGCTGCAATCGAAAAGCGGGATGAGATGGATAAAAATAAAAAAGAGGGGAGTTTAAAGATTGCCCCAGATGCACTTTATATTGATACTTCAAACTTGACGATAGAAAAAGTTTGTGAGATAATATTAAAACAAATTTCATAAATTAAAAGGTTTCAAAATGGAAGAAATGGAAGTGGAAAAGGAAGTTGCCCAGAACTCCAAGGGTGATTTTCAGGCACAATTAGAGGAGTCCCTTAAAGAATTTAATGCACCACAGGCTGGTCAGTTTGTTGATGGTATCGTAATCCAGGTTACAAACGACTATGTTTATGTTGACATTGGTGACAAATCAGAGGGATTAATCCCTGTATCGGAGTTTGCAGAAGGTCTGCCAAAAGAAGGGGATACTGTACATGCATTGTTGACAGGTCATAATCCAAATGGTCCTGTACTATCTAAGAAAAAGGCTGATTCTAAACGTTATTTGAAAGAAATTCAGCAGGCATGGAAAGACAAGACACCAGTAGAAGGTGTTATTGCTAAGATTGTTAAGAGTGGATACGAAGTAAATCTTGGCATTGATAAAGCTGCTTTCTTACCAATCAGCCAGGCTGATGCCGACAAGGTAGAAAAACCTGAAGAATTACTTGGTTTGAAATCTAAGTTCTATATTGAACGTCTTTATTCAGATAATAAACTTAACCCTGTTGTTAATCGCCGTAAATATCTTGAAGAAGCAATCGATTCTAAACGGGATGCATTCTTTGCTTCTACACAGATTGGTGATTCTGTAAAAGGTACAGTTAAGAGTTTTACAAGCTTTGGTGCATTCATTGATTTGGGTGGTTTTGATGGTCTTCTCCACATCAACGATATGAGCTGGGGACATGTAGCTCGTCCTAAAGACTTTGTTAAAAAAGGTCAGGAAATTGAACTTAAAGTTATTCGTCTTGATCCAGCAGAAAAGAGAATTAATCTTTCTCTCAAACATTTCTCTGAAGATCCATGGGTACACTTCGAAGAAAAATATCATGTAAATGACATTGTAAAAGGTAAAGTTACAAAACTTACTGAATTCGGTGCTTTCGTTGAACTTGAAGAAGGAATTGAAGGTCTTGTACACATCAGTGAATTCTCTTGGACAAAGAAAATCAACAAGCCTGGTGATATGGTAACTGTTGGCCAGGAAGTTGAAGCAATGATTCTTGGATATGATATCCAGGCTGGTCGTGTTTCTCTTGGTTTCAAACAGGCTACAGAAAATCCATGGGATACAATTTCTGAAAAATATCCAGAAGGAACAAAAGTAACTGGTAAAGTTGTAAAAACAACTAACATTGGTGCTTTTGTTGCTCTTGATGACGGAATTGATGCTTTCCTCCATGCAGATGATATTTCCTGGACAAAGAAAGTTAAACATCCAGGTAGCGAACTTACTGTAGGTCAGGAAATCGATGCAGTTATCATCGAATGTGATCCAGAAGCACACAAAATCAAGGTAGGAATTAAACAACTTACAGATGATCCTTGGAAGGCTTTTGCTGAAGAATATAAACCAGGTTCAACATTAGAAGGTGAAATTACTTCTATTACAGATTTTGGTTTGTTCGTAAAAGCTCCAAACGGAATTGAAGGTCTTGTAAATAAAGCAAACCTTTCAGATGAAAAAGATGTTCCATTTGAAGAAGCAGTTGCAAAATACAAGGTTGGAGATAAAATCAATGTTTACGTTGTAGACGTAAAAGTTGAAAAAGAACAGGTTGCATTCTCTGTACGCGAATATAAGAGAAAGCAGCAGCGGGATGAAATTTCACAGTATATGGATTCAACAGATGATGATAATGGTTCATATACACTTGGTGATGCTTTCAAAGCTCAGAATAACGACTAAATTAAATAGCAGGGTTTTAAAAAATCCTGCTTTTTTTGAAACGCATTGTAAGAGCTGTATTGGAGCTTGCAATGCGTTTTATTTTACAAGGTACATCAGGAAGAAAAGTGAAGGGGCCTTCTGCAAATTCTATTGTTACTCCTTTAATTGGTGTAAGCAGTCATATTAAAGAAATTGAATTACTTTCTAAAACAGTTTCTCAAAATAATGCCTCTGTATTACTGGTTGGAGAAAGAGGAACTGGTAAAAGACTGATTGCTCGAAATATTCATTATTTTGCAGCAGGTAACTTTTCAACTTTTTTTGAGATTAATTGTAAGTCATTTTCAGAAGATGAAATAAAAAGAGTTTTTCATGAATTAAAGCATTTTATTGGTTTTGATAAAAGAATTTCTCTTTTTGTCAGTTCTATAAATGAACTTTCAAAAGAATTACAACAGGCTTTTTTAGATACAATAAAGTCAGCTAAATCTTCAAATATTAATCTTAAAATTATTTGTTCATTAGAAAATAATCTTGATGAACTTGTTAATACTGGTAATTTTAGTTCAGATCTTTATTATCAGTTGAATGCAGTTGTAATAAATGTTTTGCCTTTACGACAGCGTAAAGAAGACATCATTCCTATTGCAAATTACTACTTAAATAGTTTTAATCAGAAATCTGGATATGCTTTTACAGATTTTACAGAGTCTGCAAAAGAAGAAATGGAAAATTATTTCTGGACTGGAAATGCAGATGAACTGATTAATTCAATTCAAAGAGGATTTATAGTAGGAAAAGTTCCTTTGATTAATTCAGAAGATTTAGGAATTGGAATTGCTGCTGCAAGTGATACAGAAACAAAAACCTTGAAAGAAGCACTTGATGCTTTTAAAAAGGATTATGTTACCAAGGTTCTTCAGGAAAATGGCTGGAATCAGACAAAAACTGCTAAGATACTTGGAATACAACGGACTTATGTGATAAGATTAATAAACGAATTACAGATCCGTAAATAAAGTATATATTTTGAGGTTATAAAAAATGACTGAACAGAAAAACGAAACTACTTCAAGCAAAGCAGAAAAATTTGTTTCTAAAAATGCAAAAATTTTGATCGTTTGTGTTGTAGTAATTGCTTGTGCTGTTGCTGGTTACATCTTAGGTAACTCAATCAGTTCAAAATCTAGTGCTAAAGCTTTAGCTGAAATTGATAATATTTCTTATGAATTGACAAAAGATTCTGTTGCTCTTGAAACAACAGAACTTGATGCTAGAAGAGCTACAGCATTCGAAAAACTTGTTCCATATGCTCAGAAAGGTGGAGTTGTTGGCGTTCGTGCTAACATGCTTTGTGCTGATCTTGCTTACCAGCAGGAAAAATACGAAGATTCTGCTAAATATTGGGAAGCTGTTGCCGCTAAATCTAAAAAATCATATACAGCACCAATTGCAAACTATAACTTAGGTGTTTGCTATGAACAGCTTGGAAAATTAGATGATGCAATAGCTGCTTACAAAAAAGCTGCTGATGCTGCTGATTTTACATTAAGAGCTCATGCTTCTTACAGCTATGGTCGTGCACTTGAAGCAAAAGGTGATTATAAAGCTGCTGTTGAAGCATATACTGCATTAAATGACAGAACTCCTGAAGATACTTGGGCAAAACTTGCTAAAACAAGAATCCTTACATTGCAGGTAGAAGGAAAAGCTGAATAATTTATTCGGTAATTACTTTTATGGAAAAGGCATACTATAATATCAGACAATTTAATAAGATTATCTGGATTATTGTGTGCCTTATTTTATTTAACCTTACTTCTTGTGGTCTTGATACATTTTATATTCTGGATCCACCTAAAAATATACTACATAAGCCATCCTATACAAATATTGATAAGATTTATAATTATTTTGAATTTGAAACAAACGAAAATGGGTTTGATGGTTCTTTCAAGTTTACAGGAACTGATGTGTATTATAAAATTTATAATAATCATACAACAATGCAGTCTGAAGTAGATAGAATTATTACTTTGGCTGATAGTGAAACTAATTCTTCCAGTGCCATTGATTATTTAATAAATAAAGATAAATATAGTTATTCAAAACTTATTTACGAAGGCAATACAAGCGGAACCCTTGTACCTTATAAAAATAAATCTAGAAAAGTTAGAATTCGTTTAACGGACTTTCAGAATGAAGTTGAAAATTCTTCCAGAATAACTATAGATGGAACTTTTGTCGGAATACCATTAAGAAACAGTTCAGATAAACTAACTTTTAATTTTGGAAGAAATTCAATTGACTATGAAATTAATAAGATTCCAGTAGATTCAGATGAGGATGTAAAAATCAGTTCATCGTCTTCTGAAAGTGGTGAATGGTATGTAGCAATGTTTGCAGTTGCTTCAGGCTGGGATACAACCTTTGCACCAATAAATAGTGTTCCATTATATCTAGGGTCTGTAACAATAGATTCCAATTCAGAAGATAACTAGGTTAAATAAAAAAAGCGAAGTTTAAAACTTCGCTTTTTTTATGATGCTTGAGAGAGTCGAACTCCCGACCTACTGCTTAGAAGGCAGTTGCTCTATCCAGCTGAGCTAAAGCACCGATAAATATAATATATCAAATTTCAGGGGTTTATTCAACACCCAGCATTTGTTTCATTGTTCTCCAGCCAAGCATTGCACATTTTACACGGGCTGGCATATGGGAAATATCCTGAAGGGCTGCGGCTTCGTCCAAAGCTTCCAGTTCTTCTTCCGAAACTTCACCTTTAATCATTCTGTCAAAAATATCAGCTAAGGCTAAAGCTTCTTCTTTTGTTTTGCCAATTACAAGCTCTGCCATCATATCTACAGAGGCCTGAGAAATTGCGCAGCCACTGCCAATAAAACTTGTATCAGTGATTTTTCCGTCTGGACCAAGTTTCATCTGCAAAGTAATCTGGTCACCACAACTTGGGTTTACACCTTCAAGACAGAAGGTTGGTTCATCCATATTTGTTTTATGGATTGGGTTTAAGTTATGTTCGTTTAGAATTTCACGGTATAATTCTTTTGTGTCCATTTAGAAATACTCCTTATTATGGGATCTTGAAACAAGTTCAGGATGACAAGTGTCAGTTTTTAGTGTAACAAGTGTCAGTTTTAGTGTGATAAAATGTTAGTCTTTATAGCCGGACCATTCTCTTACTTTTGCAAGTTTTTCTAAGAATATATCAACTTCTTCTTCTGTGTTGTAGAAGTAGACACTGGCACGGGCACTGGACTGAACATCCAGATATTTTCCTAATGGCTGTGCACAATGGTGGCCTGCACGAATGGCAATGTGTTCATCGCTTAAAAGTGAAGCAATGTCGTGAGGATGAACGCCATCAACTGTAAAAGTAACAATACCATTACGCATGTTGCCATGGTCTGAACCAACAAAGTTTACATGTGGAATTTTTTTCATGCCTTCTACAAGGCGATTACTTAAAAGCTTATCCTGAGCTTCAATAAAATCAAAACCAACAGACTGAATATAACGGATTGCAGCTGCCATTCCAACAGCATCACCGGCACTTACAGTTCCGGCTTCAAATTTATGTGGAACTTCGGCCCATGTAGCATCCTGCTGTGTGACATATTCAATCATTTCTCCACCAGTTAAGAAAGGTGGCATTTTTTCAAGTAATTCTTTACGGCCGTATAAGGCACCGATTCCCATTGGACCACAAAGTTTATGACCACTCATTGCAAAAAAATCGGCACCTAAATTCTGAACATCTACTGGAATGTGTGGTGTAGACTGGGCACCATCAACAATCATAACTGCACCAACTGAATGTGCTCTGTCAGCAATTTTTTTAATAGGATTAATTACACCTAAAACATTGCTTATGTGCACACAGGAAACAATCTTTGTTTTTGAAGTAATCTTAGAATTGATTTCTTCATCACTGATAATTCCTGTTTTTTTGTCGCATTCCATGTAAACTAATTTTGCACCAGTCTGACGGCATACCATCTGCCATGGAACTATGTTTGAATGATGTTCCATAATTGTAATACAGATTTCATCACCAGCTTTTACATTAGAGAGCCCGTAACTGTAAGCTACGAGGTTCAAACTTTCTGTTGTGTTACGGGTAAAAATAATTTCAGAAGAATCTTTTGCATTAATGAACCTTGCAACAGTTTCCCGTGAATGCTCATAAGCTTGTGTTGCTCTTTCGCTTAAAGTATAAAGACCTCTAAGTGGATTTGCATTTTCAGTAGCGTAAAAATGAGACATAGCGTTTAAAACCAGGTATGGGCGCTGTGCTGTAGCAGAAGTATCGAAGTATACTAAATGGTTATTTTCGTTTGCATTGTGTTCATCTATTGCCTTAAAAAAAGGAAAGTCTTTTCTGTATTTGTTCATAGTTATTTATCCAAAAAATCTGAAATTTGATTTTTAATCTCTTCATCCGGAATTAAATCTGCAGCAGCCTGAATCTTGGCGCGAGACATGATTATTTCAGCTTCTTTTTCGCTGATTCCACGGCTCTGCATATAAAAAAGAATGTCAGATGAAAGACGGCCAATTGTTGCACCGTGTTCACCTTCAACATCTTCTTCGTCACAAAGAATTACTGGTAAAGATTTATTGATAGCTGTTGGAGATAACAAAAGGGTTTCTTCCATTTCGTTACCTTTGGAGCCGCAACAGCCGTTTTTAAAATCTATTGTACCTCTGTAAGCTTTAATTGCATTATCTTTTACAGTTCCCTTTACCTGCATATCACACTCAGTTTTTTTACCAAAGTGATAAACAATGTGGTTCATATCCAGAAACTGATTTTCTTTGCATAAATAAGCTACATTTGATTTAAAGCTGGCTTTATAATCTTTAAGCTCTGTATAAAGACCTGAATCAACATGCTGTCCGCCAAGTTCAATCTGAGTAAAGTGAACTTGAGCATTTTCAGACTCGTAAATCTGAGTGTCATCAAACTGAGTTGAATTATTGCCTAGAAGTTGAATTTTCATAATATTAAGTTTTGCATTATTCATGGCAAATACTTTAGTTTGAATAATCTGAGTTGATGGATTTCCTTTATATAAAAGAATAACTGTTGCTTCTGAATTTTCTGAGCCAAGAATATTCTGTACAGAAATTGAATCTGCTTCTGAGTCAAAAGTAAGAACTAATGGTTCTGAGACTTTTCCGGAAATTAAAAAATCCTGAGGAGTTTTAACTGTCTGATTGATTAATGCAGTAAGCTCTTCGTTTGTCTGCTTTGCGGCAGTTGTAATTCTTGCATTCTGTGCAGTTTTTACTTCGTCACCGTATTTTTTATCTGGAATATTTGCAATTGCAGATTTATATGTTGCTTCATAGTTAACTTTTTCAGCGGTGATTCCTTTTGGAAGAGATGTGTATTTTGCATCAGCCTGTACAAATGTTGTATTTACAGTAACTTCGTCGCAGTTGGATTTAAGCCAGTTCCATGTAAGTGAAGGGGCAGTATTGATAGTATATTTATTTTCCAATGTATCCTCCTTTGGATGGTAGAAACTAAGAATTGCTCCAAGTGTTAGCAATTTTTTTTAAGGAATCTGCTACATTGAACCTTTCATTTCAAGACGAATGAGATTATTCATCTCAACTGCATATTCAAGTGGAAGTTCCTTACTTACAGGATTAGCGAAACCTGAAACAATCATACTTCTTGCTTCTTCCTCGCTTATTCCACGGCTCATTAAATAGAAAATTGCATCGTTGGAAATACGGCCGATTTTAGCTTCGTGTCCAACATCGCAATCGTCTGTTAAAATTTCCATTGCTGGAATTGTATCTGAACGGCTCTGAGAGTCTAACATTAAGCTCTGACAGGAAACGCTGGCTTTAGAGCCTTTTGCTTCTTTGCCAATGTAAACTGCTGAACGATAGAAGCTTGCGCCACCGCCCTTAGAAATTGATTTAGTTGTAATTAAACTTGTTGTGTCTGGTGCCAGGTGAACCATTTTTGCACCTGTATCAAGGCTCTGACCGTTACCAGCAAAAGTAATACCTGTAAATTCAGATTTTGCTTTGCGGCCCACAAGATCAGATTCTGGATACAAATAAGAAATATGTGAACCAAAGCTTCCTGAAACCCATTCAATGGAACCGTTTTCTTCAACCTTTGCTCGTTTTGTGTTCAGGTTGTACATATTCTTAGACCAGTTTTCGATTGTAGAGTAGCGCAGGTGAGCACCTTTTTTTACAAAAAGTTCTACAGCACCGGCGTGAAGATTTGCTTCGTTATATTTTGGAGCAGAACAGCCTTCAATAAAGTGTAAATCTGCACCTTCATCAACAATAATCAAAGTATGTTCAAACTGTCCTGCACCTTTTGCATTCAAACGGAAATATGACTGAAGAGGGAAGCTTAAGTGAACTCCTTTTGGAACATAAACAAAAGAACCACCAGACCATACTGCGCCATGAAGTGCTGCAAATTTGTGATCTTTTGGAGTGATAAGAGTCATAAAATACTCTTTTACCATTGGCCCCCATTCTTCAGATTTAAGAGCTTCTTCAAAGCCCATGTAAACTACGCCCTGTTTTGCAACTTCGTCCTGAACATTGTGATAAACAAGTTCAGAGTCGTACTGTGCACCAACACCGGCCAGGGATTTTCGCTCTGCTTCTGGAATACCAAGCTTTTCGAAAGTTTCCTTAATATCATCTGGAACATCTTCCCATTTGCCGCTCATGTTTGTTTTTGGACGAACATAAGTTGCAATATTGGAAATGTTTAAGTCGTCAAAGCAAGGTCCCCATTCTGGAACTCGGAGAGAATTATATATTTCAAGTGATTTAAGGCGGAATTCACGCATCCACTGTGGATCGCCTTTTTCTTCACTGATTTTCGCAACGATTTCTGGTGTTAAGCCACTTTCAATACGGTAGAAATCTTTTTCGTTTTCTTCGTAGCGAAAATCGTAAAAATCGCGGTTTATATCGTCTACTAATGTTTTTTCGTTTGCCATAATTATTTAATGTACTGTTCAAAACCTTCATTGTTGATTTTTTCAACTAATGAACCGTCGCCTGTGTGTACAATGTGTCCTTTTACCAGAATGTGAGTTTTATCAACTTTAAGGCTTTCAAGAATTTTTGCGTTGTGAGTGATGATTAAAAGTGAACCACCAACTCGTTTCTGATATTCTTCAATACCTTTAGAAACTACGCGAACTGCATCAACATCCAAACCTGAGTCTGTTTCGTCAAGAATTGCAAAGTCTGGTTTAAGCATTAACAATTGTAAGATTTCTGACTTTTTGCGTTCACCACCAGAAAAGCCTACGTTTAAATCTCGTTTTGCATAGTCTGGATTCATGTTCAAAAGCTCCATACAGGCTTTAAGCTCTTTCTGAAATTGGAAAAGTTTTACGTGTTCACCAGTTTTCTGCTGAATTGCAGAACGGATAAATGTTTCAAGAGAAATTCCTGGAACTTCAAGTGGAGCCTGGAAAGACATAAACATTCCGGCTTTTGCACGTTTATCTGTAGATTCTTCTGTAATATCCTGGTCTTTGAAAATAATTTTTCCGCCGCTTACTTTGTAAGTAGGGTTGCCCATAAGGGTATTTCCAAGGGATGATTTTCCGGCACCGTTAGGTCCCATAAGTACATGAGTTTCGCCAGAACCAATCTGAATACTAAGATCATTAAGAATCTGTTTGCCATCTTCAAGATTTGCGCTTAAGTTTTGAACATCTAATAACATAGAAGTAAATATACTAAATTTTGGCTTTATAGACAATAAAAATAAGGAACAACCAATAAAGAAAGTAGGTTATTAGACGGCTTTCCCCTACTTATTTTTTTTATTAAAAATGATATAGTAAGGCTATGAATCATAAGTCTTTTGTTTTTTTTGATTGTGAATGTGCCAACACTTTTGAAGGAGTTGGAAAAATCTGTTCTTTGGGTTATGTAATCACAGATGATGAATTAAATGTAATTGAAAGTGATGATGTGGTAATGAACCCTGAATGTGAATTTGACTGGTATTTGTTTAGTGGAAAGGGTGGATGTAAACTGGCATATTCAAAGGATTATTTTAGAATTAAGCCTAATTTTGAATCATATTACAAAGATATTAAAAAGCTTTTTACAACAGGAAACCGTTATATTGCTGGTTTTGCTGTTGGTAATGATGTGGCTTTTGTAAATTCTGCCTGTGAACGGTATAACCTGGATTTTATTCAGTTCCGTGCATTCGATTTGGAAAAATATCTGGAAAAAACTTTTGAAAAAAAACAGAAACTTGCAGAATGGGCTGCAGAACTTGGCGTAAATGTTGCAAAGTATCAGTCCCATAAATCGGTTGATGATGCAATGATGACTATGCTTTGTTTAAAAGCTGTTTGCATGAAAACTGGAAAATCTGCTGAACAGATTCTTACAGAAACAAAGGATTATTATGTAAATAGTGAACAGATGCTTATTGAACAGGAAGAAAGAGCTTACCGAAAGGAAGTGATGGAAAAAATTAAACGTCTGTATGGTAAAAAATCTCCAAAGCCTGGTCATAAAACTGTTCTTAATCAGAAGTTTGAAATTGATGTAAAACTTATGAAATCTGATGTAGACACTGCCTTTATTCTGGCTAAAAAGATTTACGATAATGGTGGAACTTTATATGAACACCTGGTTGGCAACGGCAGCGTAATTTTTGAAGAGGAACCTAGAGAAGAAGTTGCAAAAAAGATTGAAAGCCGTGGTTTAAAAGTTGTTCTGTTAGAAGAAATGATGGGAACATTAAGATAATTAATAAAACAAGTATTAAACGTAACAATAGATGTTCCAGGGTTGCCCCGTTGCTATTCCCTGATAAAAGTATTAAAATTATACTACATTTATTTAATATAATTGAATGCTAATTGAAAGCTGACTCCTGCAGTTTAGCTGCGGGATGCTCGCCCGGGTGTTCGGGGAAATTGCAGTTTTTCAATAAGAAGGTATTTATGATTACTCTCAAATTCGGCGGCACATCTATGGCCAACGCCCGCCGCATCCTGGCTTCTTCCGAAATCATTATCAATCGTGCAAAAGAAGATCGTATTAGTGTTGTTGTAAGCGCTTGTGCTGGTGTTTCAAACAGTCTCCAGTCAGCAATTGATGCTACAACAAATGGTATTACTGGCAGCAATTATGTAACTGATTTACGCAACACTCACAATGAAATCTGTCTTGAACTTCAGTCAAAGCTTCCTGGTTTTGATGCTGAAAAAGTTATGGCTAAACTTGAACCAAACTTTGTTGAATTGGACAAGCTTCTTGCAGGCTGTGTAAGCTTTGGCGAATGTCCTGACACTGTTCACTGCCGTATTATGGGTATGGGTGAACTTCTTTCTGCTCCAATTATGGAAGCTGTTCTTCTTGCTAAAAAGCAGAGTGTTATTTATCTTGATTCACGCAAATTCGTATTTACAAATACAAATCAGAAGGAAGGGGAAGCAGATTACGCTCTTTGTAACGAAGCTTGTGCTCCTTTCCGGGATGGTGCTAGTCCTACACAGACTCGCATTCTTTTATTTCCAGGCTTTGTTTGTACTTATAAAGCAAGTCCTGATGCAAAACCTGTTATGGGACTTTTAGGTCGTAACGGTTCTGACTTCTCTGCAGCTATTATCGGTTCTTCTTTGCGTGCTAAACGGGTTGAATTCTGGACTGATGTTGACGGTGTTTATACTGCAGATCCTCGTGTTGTAAAGGATGCTATCTTAGTTGATGATATGACTTACGAAGAATCAATGGAACTTTCATTCTTTGGTTCTAAAGTTCTTCATCCAAAAACAATTGCTCCTCTTCAGGCAAAGGGTATTGAAGCCTGGAGTTTGAACAGCCACAATCCTAGTGCTCGTGGTACTCGCATTGGTAAAGGTCCTTTTGAAAGCCGTGCTAAATCAAGCATCTGTGGTATTTCTTCTTTGAAACGGATTGCTATGATTTCTGTTGGCGGTTCATTAATGCGTGGCCGTTCTGGTATGGCTAGTAAAATTTTCTCTGCTGTTTCTAGCGCAGGAGTTTCTATTCTTTTGATTACACAGTCTTCTTCTGAATACACAATTTCTTTCTGTGTTAAAGATGATGAAGCTGCTAAAGTTCGTGAAGCTCTTGATAAGAAGTTTGAACTTGAAATCCGTGAAAAATTAATTGATGAAGTTGAAGTTAAACATGACTGTGCAATTGTTTCTGTTGTAGGTGACGGAATGATTGCAAACCGTGGTGTTGCATCTAAATTCTTCAACGCTCTTTCAAGTCAGGATATTAATATTCTTGCTATTGCTCAGGGCTCTAACGAACGCTGTATTTCTGCTGTTATTGATAATGAACTTGCTGATACTGCTGTTAAGGCTGTTCACCAGTTCTTCTTCCATACTGCACAGACAATTGAAGTATTTGCATTTGGCGCCGGTACAATTGGTGGAACTATGATTGACCAGATTTACCAGCAGCACGACAAACTTCTTAAAGAAAATGTTGATGTTAAAGTTCTTGCTATTACAACTATTGATGGTATGATTTTGAACGAAGATGGAATTGACCTTTCTAACTGGCGTGACCAGATGAAAAAGCCAGATTTCCCATTCGGACCTCAGAATGTTGATGACATTATTAAGTTTGTAAAAGAAAAGAAGCCTTTGAATCCTGTATTTGTTGACTGTACTGCTTCTTACGATTTGCCAGAACGTTATCTTGATATTATTAATGCAGGTATGTCTATCGCAACACCTAACAAACGTGCTAACTCTATGGATATTAACTTCTATCATGAATTACGCCGTGCTGCAAATAAGATGAACCGCCGCTTCCTCTACGAAACAAACGTAGGTGCTGGTCTTCCAATTATTGATACTTTGCAGAATCTTTATAAATCTGGTGATAAACTTGAAAGCTTTAACGGAATTATGTCTGGTTCTCTTTCTTATATCTTTGGTAAGCTGGATGAAGGTGTTAAATTCAGCCAGGCTGTAAAAGAAGCTAAGGAGCTCCGTTATACTGAACCAGATCCTCGTGATGACCTGGAAGGTAAGGACGTTGCCCGCAAAGCTCTTATTATTGCCCGTGAATCTGGATACGACATTGAACTTACTGACATTGAAATGTTTAAAGTATTCCCAGACAGCTTTGATGCAAGTGGAACTGTAGATGAATTTATGGCTAAGCTTCCAGAAGTTGATGAATACTTTGAAAAGAAAATGGCTGATCTTAAGAAAAAGAACATGGTTCTTCGTATGGGTGCCACAATTAAAGATGGAAAAGCTAGTGTTGGTATGATGGAAGTTCCTGTAACTGATCCATTGTACAGTGTTCGTGGTGGTGAAAACGCATTTGTATTCTACACAGAACGCTACCAGCCAATTCCATTAACTGTTCGCGGTTATGGTGCTGGTGCAGGAGTAACTGCTGCCGGTGTATTTGGAGATATTTTAAGAACTGTAAGTTTTAATATGGAGCGCTAAAAATGGATAGATTTGTTTTAAGTGTTTTAGTAGAAAATAAAGCCGGTGTACTTAGCCGTGTTTCTGGATTGTTCAGCCGTCGCGGTTATAACATTGATTCTCTGACTGTTTGTGAAACTTCAAATCCTCAGCAGTCTAGAATGACAATTGTTGTTCGTGGTGATGAATACATTCTTGAACAGATTCAGAAACAGCTTGCAAAGCTTGTAGAAGTTATTTCTATTATGAAGTGCGAAGCTAAGACTTCTGTTGAACGAGAAATGGCTTTAATTAAAGTAAAAGCTGAAGCTAATAATCGTGGAACAATTATTGAAACTGCTGATATCTACAAGGCACGCATTGTTGATGTTTCTGTAGAATCTGTGATTATTGAAATTACAGGCAGCGAAGATAAAATTGGAAGTCTTTTAAGATTGCTTGAACCATATGGTATTCTTGAATATGTTAAGACTGGTCTTACAGTTCTTGAACGCGGTCCTGCAGTAATGAAATAATTAAAGCTTTACCCATACAGAATCCGTAATGGAAACTGTGTTTTGTGACCTTTGATTTTTTATTCCAAACCGGAATATTTTAAGGCTCACAGGCTGAAAGGCTTGTGGGTCTATTTTTTTTAACTGTTTGGAACGGACTAATTCCAGGCTTGTATTAATAACTCCTGTGTCTGTTGTAATTGCTACTGGGCACAACAGATTTTCCTGGGGAGGATAAATTGTTACCTGACGCAACGTTTTGGAAAACTGTTTAAGCTGGTCAGGGGCAAAATCAATTGGTAGGGGAAGTGGTATCCATAAAGGAAAAACTTTGCACATATAATCATCCTTTGTGCTGTAACGAGAGCAGAGCTTTTCCTGTAATTTAACCAGCTGAAGCTGATCGTTTGGATTTGGAATAATAACTACCATAAGGCTAGTGTAGTTTTTTTTAGTAAAAAAATATACTATTAATGAGTATGAAAATTTCAGAATGGTTTAAATCTCTTCCTAAAAAATTTAAAGTTCTTGTTTTAATTATTTGTGCTGTAGTTCTGCTGGATTTTTCTCTTGTTATTGGTCTTGAAGCTGGTAATAAAAAATCTGCATTAAGAATTAAATGCAGCGATGGAACTGGCTCTTCTGTTTTAATGGCACTTAATTCTGCAGCAAAAAAAGGCAGAATTATAGAAAACGGTTATGCTTATTATAAATTTTCAGAAGAACAGAAAACTTTATTAAAAGAATTTTATGATGATTATGATTCTGTTGCCATTCTTTTAAGATTAAAAATTTCTCCTACAACAAAACAATGTCTTTTGCTTGATGGTGAAAATCCTTTGCCATTGGAATTTGGATACCTGGGAGAAAATGATTTTACAGAAAAAGGAAAGTTTAAAAAGCAGGTTTATCCTAATGCCAAAAGAATTGTAATTCAGGGGGATGAACGATACGCACCTGAATTAGTTGATATTTCCTTTGCACTACAGCGAAGCGAAACTATTGAAAAATTTATACCTATGGGATTTTTTGTTCGTTCTGCATTGCGCTGCTATATTGTAGACGCTGCAATTGTCCCTTCGCAAATTGGGTTTGATGTTTCTACAGGTATTCCATTTTATGCTTTTGGATATAATGGTGGAAAAATTGATTTTGAAAACAAAAGCTTTGATTTTACAGGGGCTACAATGGTGTTTCCTGTAAAAAATAATGCTGTTTCCAGAATGCCTGAGTTTACTGTAAAACTTTCTGCTAAGAGTGAATATAAGTCAACTTTGGAAAATCCTGTTTATGCAGATTTTAATTTTGGCGGCGAAAAGATTTACATTAAAAATGTAAATGCTGCTTCAACTCTTAAGATTCCAGCAGGAGCATTAAAAGCACCTTTTTCCAGAATGGATATTACTGCAAATCCGGAATGTATTTCGTCAGTGCTTTTGGGTGGCGTTGCTTTAAAAAATCAGAACAAAAGTTTTATAGATGAACCAATTAAAACTGATCCTGGACTTATTCAGCATTACAGACAGTCAAATTGGCGAATTGAAGATTATGAGCTTTTCCAGTGGGACAGATATCCTGAAATATTGATTTTTGATACTAAGGATTATGATGTACAGAGCAAATTTTTTACCCGGCTTGCATACTTTGTGGAAAAAGAAGGATTTAAAGGTCGTCTTGCAACTGACGAAGAACTGGAAGGAAAACACGGTTACAATGCCCACGATTATAAAGTTGATGATTTAGCCAGATTCTTTAATAAAGCTGTTGAAGAGAATTTTCAATTAAATTCATATGAATTAAATCTTAAAAAAATATTGATTAATAACGGACTTTTTGAGGCAGATGGATTGTTTGTAAAACCAATTAAAGGTGAAATAGCTTCTATTTCAAGACAAACACCAGACTGGAGTAGAACAAATCTTTTAACACATGAGCTTTATCATATGGTTTTCTTTATGGATGAAGAATTCCGTAATTATACAACTGCAGTTTATCACACCTGCGATTCTGAAACTCTTAACTTCTTAATTGATTATTTTAAGTCTCAGCCAAGTCTTGGTTATGACACTAATGACCAGTATTTGATGTATACAGAATTTATGGCATATGTAATGGAACAGCGTACAAATAAAGTTGCAAAAAGTTTTGTTGATAAAGCCAGCTGGGGTACTGTAATGAAGTTTACACCAGACCGTGCTGCATATATAAGACAAACACAGGGTAGAGGCTTTGAAGACATTTCTAATGCTCTAACAGATTTTGTATTTGATAAATACGGAATTGTGGCCGGAAACCTGGCTCTTATTACAAGATACTAAAACTTTTTATCAAGCAGGTCTTTAAGGGCTTCCAGTGTAGTTGGTGGTCCGTGACCTGGCATAAGTACTGTTCCTTCTGTCTGAGAAAAAATCTTAGTTTCAATATTTGAACGGAGAATATATTCTGAATAACTGGAATTAGTATCTCCATAGGCACTGGCAGAAAGAACATCACCTGTAAATAACATATTGCCGATTCTGTAAACCATGGAATCTGAAGTGTGGCCTGGCACTGACATATAATGAACAACCATTTTTGCCAGGCGAATTTTTCCATCTCCAGAAAGAACCTGCGTATCGTTTTGTGCAACTTCCCAGTCGGCACCAAAAATTTTTGGATTATAAATTTTTCTTAAGGTTTTTAATCCGTGAACATGGCTTCCGTGGTTATGGGTAACCAGAATAGCAACAAGCTTAAGATGATTTTCTTCCAGCTGTGAAATAAGATTGCTTGTAACTTTTCCTGGATCAATAATAATTGCTTCCTTAGTTTTTTCGTTTACAACAACATAGCAGTTTGAAAAACCTTCAATATTCAGATGAAAATATACTTTCATTATTTGTTTCCTCCTGCTGGTGGAGTATTTGAAAGTAAATCCACATCCTGAGAGTAGCCTGTTTCAAGACCTGTACCAAGAACATCAAAAATTGCTTCCCGGGTATTAGACATTTTAAATGAAACATTGCTGCGTACAGAATCTATAAAATTGCATTTTTTAAGATTGCAGTTTCTGAAAGATGTATTTACTAATGTTGCTTTTCTAAAGCGGGAATTAAAAAGATCCGAATCGTCAAAAGATGACTGATATGCTTTAGCACCGTTAAAGTTTGTTTGAATCATATCACTGGAAGTAAACAGGGAATGTGTAAATGTACATTGTGAAAATGATGTAAAAATTGAATGACAGTTTATAAGATTACAGTCTGAAAAAACTGTGTAATCAAATACGCACATTCGCATTTTAGTGTTTTCGGAATGAAGGTTTGTAAATGTACAGTGAGTAAAATTACAGCCAAAAAACTGTTTGTTTGAAAGATTGATATCTTTAAAAATTAAACCACAGGCGTTAAGTCCAATAATCTTATCGTTGTTTTTAATGTACTCATATATCTGCTGTTTTATTTGTCCTGGATTTGGAATATGGTCAAGACAGTAAGATTTTTCTTCTGTAAGGTTACCATCCTGATCAAAAGTTGATAGGGCATTGTTTTTACAATAAGTAACTAAACATTTATTCTGTACAAACAATTTTTACCCCCGTTCTTTACTTATATTATAAACGGATTTGCTGTGTATGAAAAGACGACAATGGTGTGACAACAATTAAAAAAAAGTGTAATATGTGCATATGATTTGCTGGAAATGTAAAAAAGAAATAGAAGTTTCTCAGATTAGCCGTTCTACTGAATGTCCTTTATGTCATGCAGATTTACATACCTGTAAGGGCTGTCGTCATTATTCAAGTGGAAGTCATTACGACTGTAAAGAATCTGTGGATGAGTTGATTTCAGATAAAGAAAAGGGAAATTTCTGTGATTTCTTCCAGGTAAATGCAAATCTTTCAGCTTGTACAGAAAGCTCTTCTACAAAGGCAGAAGATGCTAAAAAAGCTTTTGCAGCCTTGTTTGGAGACTAAGTTGGTAGATTTTGTTTTTCTTGATTCAGGCACAGGCGGTATTCCTTATATGCTTAAGCTAAAGGAAAAATATGAAGGTGCAACCTGCGTATATGTAGGTGATACTGCAAATTTTCCTTATGGCGAAAAGTCTCATGAAGAAATTGTAAAGTGTGTTCTGGAAGCAGGTTCTAAAATTCAGAAGAAGTTTAATCCTAAAATAATTGTTATTGCCTGCAATACTATGAGCGTTAATGCACTGGATATTTTAAGAGATGCCTATGCTGATATTCAGTTTGTAGGAACTGTTCCTGCAATTAAGGTTGCCGGTGATATTTCAGAAAAAAGATGTGTTGGCTTGCTGGCTACAAAATCAACCTGTAATCATCCTTATAACCAGGATTTAAAAAATCATTTTGCTGCTGACTGTAAAATGGTTTTACGAGGAGATCCTGAGCTTATTTCATTTATTGAACATGAATCTTTTACATCTACAGAAGAAGACCGGATGAAGGCCTGTGAACCTGCAGTAAAATATTTTAGGGAAAATGGCTGTGATACTATTATTTTAGGTTGTACACATTTTCTAAATATAAAAAATGAAATACAAAAGGTTGCAGCACCTGATATAAAGGTTGTAGATTCTGTAGATGGTGTGGTAAACAGAGCCTTGAGTTTATACGGGGCGTTACGGGGTGTCCCCGTTAGAGAGGGTGGCGAACAACGCAGTGTGAGCCAGGGGGAGCCTTCCCCCTCAAATATGTCTCCAAAATCAATTCTTTTTGTTACAGGTTTTTCTGACAAAAAAGATGAAAAAGAGTATGATGTGATTTGTAAACGCTACGACCTGGATTTTGGCGGCGTTTTATAATGGAATATAAAAAATAATATATATGGAGTTATTTTTATGAAAAAGATTATTTCTGGAAAAGTTCGTGAAGTTTACGACTTGGAAGATGGAAGAATGGTAATTGTTACAACAGACCGCATTTCTGCATTTGATGTAATTTTGCCAACTATGATTACAGACAAAGGTAAGGTTTTGAATGCTCTTGCTAATTTCTGGT
The DNA here is from genome assembly GCA_016292805.1 of Treponema sp. Classification (GTDB taxonomy): domain Bacteria; phylum Spirochaetota; class Spirochaetia; order Treponematales; family Treponemataceae; genus Treponema_D. The sequence continues at coordinate 49,835 of JAEDFM010000003.1, forward strand.
TTGATTATACTGGTGATATTTGTAAGAATCATATGATTTCTTCTGATTTGAAAGATATGCCTGCAGAATTCCAGAAGCCTGAATTTGAAGGCCGTACAATTCTTTGTAAAAAACTTAAGATGGTTCCATATGAAGTAATCGTTCGTGGTTATATGTTTGGTTCTATGTATGAAGCTTATAAAAAGGGTGAGCCTTTCCTTGGTCACAAATTTGATAAGGAATACCAGCAGGCTGAAAAACTTGCTGAACCAATTGTAACTCCATCAACAAAAGCTGCTGAAGGTCACGATATTAATGTAACTCTCCAGTACATGAAAGATGACCTTGGTGAAGAACTTGGAACAAAAATTGAAAAGGCTGCTTTGGCTATTTACAAAAAATGTTATGATCACGCATACAAGAACGGAATTATTATTGCTGATACAAAATTTGAATTCGGTCTTGATGAAAATGGCGAATTAGTTCTTGCAGACGAAGTTCTTACTCCAGATAGCTCTCGTTTCTGGGACTTGTCTAAATACGAAGTTGGTGGAAGCCCAGCAAGCTACGACAAACAGTTTGTTCGTGACTGGCTTAAAGCAAATAATCTTGCTGGTGACCCAACAATCAAAGAAATTCCTGCTGATGTTGTTGCAAAAACTTCTGCTATTTACAAAGAATGTCAGGCAAAAATTTGTCATAAATAGTTTAAAATAATTTTGCTATATTGGGCTGTCTATAAAACTGACAGCCCTTTTTTATTTAACAGCCATAAAAAAAGGGATTGAAAGAAAAATCTTTCAATCCCTTACATATATTCTAAAGATTATTAAAGGCTTGCTTCCAGACGCTTGCGGATTTCTGCAATGTATTCCCAAGAGTTAAGAACTTTTGTTGCAGCTGGTTCAGCAATGCGGGCAATATCGCCAGTCATATAACCGTCTTCGATTGTTCCAAGTGTAGCAGCTTCAAGTTTTTTAGCAAAATCAACTAATTCTGGAGTTCCATCCATTTCGCCCCGTTTTGCCAAAGCTCCAGTCCAGGCAAAGATTGTTGCAACTGGGTTTGTTGAAGTTTTTTCACCTTTAAGGTAACGGTAATAATGTTTCTGAACAGTACCATGTGAAGCTTCGTATTCGAAGTTTCCATCTGGGCTAACAAGAACAGAAGTCATCATTGCCAAAGAACCACAAGCTGATGCAATCATATCTGACATAACATCGCCGTCGTAGTTCTTTGTAGCCCACATAAAGCCACCTTCAGAGCGCATAACACGAGCAACAGCATCATCAATAAGTGTATAGAAATATTCAATTCCTGCAGCTTCAAATTTATCTTTGAATTCTTCATCGTAGATTTTCGCAAAAATAGCTTTGAAGTTACCATCATAAGTTTTTGAAATTGTATCTTTTGCACCAAACCATACAGAGATTTTACGGTCCAAAGCGTATGTTAAACAACAGCGGGCAAAGCTTTCAATAGACTTATCAAGGTTGTGGATTCCCTGAATAATTCCAGGTCCTGGCATGTCCTTAATCAACTTGCGGATTTCTGTTCCGTCTTCGCCTGTAAATACAAGTTCTGCTTTTCCGGCACATGGTGTTTTGATTTCTGTATTTTTGTAAATATCACCATAAGCGTGACGGCCAAGAACGATTGGCTTTTTCCAGCAGCTTACTGTACCGTGTACATTTTTTACAAAGATTGGTTCGCGGAAAACTGTACCATCAAGTTCTGCACGGATAATTCCGTTTGGAGAAGGTGTAAGCTGTTTAAGATTATATTCTTCTACACGAGCCTGGTTAGAAGTGATTGTTGCACATTTTACACCAACATGAAGACGTTTGATTGCATCTGCAGCTGCGTATGTGATTTTATCATCAGAATCATCACGACTTTTAAGACCAAGGTCATAATATTCTGTTTTTAAGTCAACAAAAGGTGTAAGGAGTTCATCCTTAATTACCTGCCATAAAACACGAGTCATTTCGTCGCCATCGAGCTCTGCGATAGCATTTTTCATCTGAATTTTTGCCATAATGAGAAAATTATAATGAAAATTTAATTGTTAAACAATAAATACTATTTGTAGAAACTCTAAGACCTTAGCGAACCTGAGGGCAGGCAAAAAAGAAAAGTTCATAATTTACATCCTGCTCTGGAAGGCCTGGAACTGTAACTTTGTAGTTTCCTCCGGCAACTTTTCCATCTTTAAGAATAAGATCTGTGTAATCAACTTCACCTAAGCCTTCTGCTACCATGTGACCGCCTAAAGTTCCGTCTGCACTCATATTAGCATAAGTAATAACAATTCCATTAAAAACCCAGCCTTCAACATCGCTGTAATTTGTGTAGGTAAGGGTTACAATGCCTTTAAGTCCTTTTACAGATGTTTTGTAGTGTAAAGTTCCGCTGATTTTTCCGTTTATAGTTTCTTCACCTAATTTAGCAAGATTACCTTTTTTATTCATAAGAACAAGACGGGTTTGAGTTAAATCCTGTTGTATTGAATAATCAATGAAAAATTGTTCCTGTGGAGTATATTTAGACTGACCATAAAATATAAAGGTAAGTGCAAATAAACTTGCGGTTGCTGAAAAAACTCTTTTCATCATAATATCCTTATTTTTCTGCGGCTTTAAGGCTGGCAATAAATTCTATTACTGTAATATTATCATCTGGGTTAAAATTCTTGCCATCGGGAAGTTCCATTATTTCGTTTTCAATAACGCCAAGAACTGCATCCAGATCTTTATCCTGCAATGTGATATCTGCAATTGGACTTTTTGCTGTAGATAGTTTTGCATAGCGGCTGGAATATTTTGTAAGCTGAGCTTGTTTTCCTTTGTTCTGAACATAAAGATTCCATAAAAAACGAGCTGCCATTTTTCTGCTTATTGTTTTAGACTTTGTAATATCCAGTGAGGTTTTATCCTGATTATTCTGATCTACAGGGGCAGACAAATATCCTGATTTTTCCAATCTTTTAATAAGATCTGCAGTTTTATATTTTGCTCCGGCTGTAAAGAAGTTTAATAAAGTTGAGTTTTCTACAGTATAAGAAACCAGATTTTGAACTGTAATATTTTTCTGTAAATCTGAAGCTGGAATGTTGCTGTTTGTGTTTGTAGAAAGCTTATACATCTGCCATATATTTTCCTGAAGAGGTGCATAGCCTAATCTATAGTTTTCCTGATTGTATTTTTCTAAAATAAGAAATGCTTTATCTATAGAAGCAAGGGCTTCATCGTATTTTTTCATTACATATAAAACTTTTGCTTTTTCCAGATTTAAAACAGCATCATCTGGTTCAATTTTTAAAACTGTATTTAATCGGTCTAATTGGTCTGTGTTTGATTTTTTAAGTCGGCTGTCCAGCATAAGAACATAAGAATCTCCAGCCTGGGCTCCCTTTGCCTGTAAATAAATATCGTTTGCTTTAGAAGGTCGTCCCTGGTACAAATACAATAAACCCTGTAATGCAAGAAGTCTGGCTTTTAGGGCTGGTTCCATATGGGTGTCGGAAGTATCTATTTGGGTAAGAAGGGTAGAAACCTCTGTTGTATTAAGCTTGTGCTGGGTAATATAAGTGCAGTCAATATTTATAAATGCATCTTCCAGATCTTCAATTGACGAAAATACCAGGGAGTTTGCCCCAGAATTTACAAAAATATCTTCCTGCAATGAGGCACAGCTGAAAAGTGATAAAATAAACAATGCTCCAAAAACTAAAACTGATTTTTTCATAAGTGCCTCACTTTATATATTAATTTAACTTATATGCATTTAAATAATTATCAATGGAAAGAATAAGCATATTGTTTTTCTTGTCACCGGTAATATCTAAGAATACAGGTTCATTATAACCCGAAACTGGAAGGTCTTCTATCATTTCCATAAAGCTGGTAAAGCCATATACAGTATTGCCTTCGCCACTTACAAAGATTTCCTGTTTAGAATCATTGTTATAATCTGCAGCTGTAACAGCTCCTGTTTTTGCCTTAAAGTATGGAATTTCTACTTCAAGAGTAGAACCATCCAGACTGATTCTGGTTAATGAACCTGTTGATGACAGTGCAAATAAATAACCATCAGCATAGGTAAGTGTTACATAAAATAAACCTTCCAGTCGCATTGGGAAGTTAGTAACAGTCTGCAGCTGTTCATCAAGAATGTATAAAAGACCATCCTGGGTAATGAATGCTATATAAAGATTGTGTGCTTTTTTGAACAGACAAGGGGAACCAAAACCAATGCCATCAGGAATAAATGGTTCTCCATTATTAAGCTCTGCACCATCCTTATAAAGATGAATTCCCCCAAGGAAGCCTTTTTCGTATATTGCAAAATAATTATCCAGTACACTAGGACTTGCCTGAGTTGCACCTTCAAAGTTTGTTTCTACATAAGCTTCAGTTCCATCAGAATTGATGTAATACAAATAATTTGTTTCAGTTGTAAATAAAAGCTGGTCCTGATATAAAACTGGTTTTGCAGAAATTCTATCTGTAATAATGGGGAATCCTTTTACAATTTCCAGTTCTTTTGTAAGCAGATATATGGTTCCAGATTTACCACAAGCCCAAAGCTCACCGTTTGTAGATTTTATTGTTTTTTCGCTGGCAGGAATGAGCCAGTTTATATCCTTAAAGGTTTTTGTAGTTACAGTTAATGCAGCTGAATCTAAAGTCGAGATGCTATTGTTTCCTGCAAGAAAGAAAACTGATGGATTTTTTCCTGCTTTTGATTTACAAAGCTGACTTGCAGTTCCATTTTCCACTGCCTTTGGGAATCCAGGAACATGAATAGAATAATCTGATTCAGAAACAGTAGCACTAAGTTGAATTGTTAATGAATTGTTTTTTGATGAAATATCAAATCGTCCAATATTGTACAGCTTAAGAATATTGGAAATTGTTGTTTGAGATTTTAAGAAGAATGGAATACTTCTTTCCAGATTGTAATAAAGGCTTACCGTAGAAACTGGCGACATTTTTGCAGATACATGCTTCCAGTTTGTGTTATTTCCAATTCTTCTATTGTTCTGATTTGCATTATTTACAGAAACCAGATTTTCTGGAGACTGTGAAAAATAAATGTAATCATCTTTTACTATGTAATAAGGCTTTGGTAAAACAATTCCAAGTGCTTCCAGTATAGATTGAATGTAATTTGGAACCTGAATACGGGGAAGTCTTATTGAATCTACAAGTAAACTGTTGTCGCTGGTTAAAACAATAGATGATAACAAATTATCAAATATTTTCTGTCGTTGAACTTCATCACTTATTTTTATGGCAATAACAGGTTCTGCTTTTCCTTCCAGACCAAAAATGGAAATTTCATCCTCTGTCCAGCTGAAAAATGCATCCTCAATACTTGTGTGGAAAATTGCATTTGAAGCCTTCTGGGCAGTAGACCATTTGCTTTCAATATTCATGGAATCAGGCATAACAGAAAAGGCTGCCTGTCTTATCTGGTCTAAAGTAAAGGAATTGATGAGGGTGTAATACTGAACATTTTCTGGCAATTTATTCAATAAAGAAGGAACTGTTGATTCAGTTTTCATTAGTGTTGCCAGTGGATGCTCTGTATAATTCTGATTAACTTCGTATGGGAAGTAAGCCTTCATATTTATATCTGTATCTGTAAGTTCAAAGCTTACAGTACTCATTTCGTTCATGGAAATTGCACTGGAAAGAGCTTTAACATAAACATTTGAGCTGTCTGATGCCAGCATTCCTAAAAGCCTGGTTCCATCGCATGTAATTTTAAATGGATTCTTAAGATTTTCTGTAAGAGCTTTTAGCTGTGTGTCTGTGTAGTTGTCTGCATTGTTAAAACTTGTTGAAAGCTTAAAAAGATTCTCGTCAGCAGTTACAATAACAAGATTCTTAATGATTTTAATATAGAAGATTTGTTTGCCTTTCTGATACATATAAAATTTATCAGAGCCGGATTGCAGGTAAGTAAGATTTTTTATATCAACAAATTTTAAGATTACTGGTGCCAGGCGGGTAATTCCAGAAAGAAAGCCCATGTTTGCTACAAGCAGATAAGTCTTGTTATCGTAAACTGTAATATCTAATCTTCTTTGTAAAGCTTTTTTTACAAAATAGTTATTGCGAAGATGAGATTGTCTGAAGCTTAAAATAGCAGGTCTTACAGCACTTAATGATTTATCAGAAAGCAGCATGTCTGTTGCCTTTAGATCAATTATTGGTTCAACTGCATCCCAGGCAGAATCTGTACGTACATAAATGGTGTAGTCAGAAGGAATTACAGCTGCAGTATTCTGTTTATCTAAAGCTGAATAAATAAACCAGCCAGTAACAGTCAAAATAAGAATAAGTAAAATAATTAAAATAGAAAGAAGAAATCTTACAATGAATGGTTTCTTTTTTTTCTCAGATGTTTTTTTTGTCATGAGGATATTTTATTATTTTTGTAAGGTGACCGTCAATGTTGGAAGGTGGAGTTAATTTCATTAACTGCTTCCAAAAGTTCATCTACTGCTTTTTGTGTAGTTTTAGGACCAAAACTAAATCTTACTGCTGTTTCACGAACAGAAGCATCTATATGCATTGCTTCCAGAACAGGTCTATTTGCTTTTTTGGTAGAACAGGCACTTCCTGTAGAAATGTAAAAGCCTTTTGCATCAAGTGCTCTAAGCATTACATTTCCAGGAATATTTTTAAAAGCTGCCTGTACAACATATGGCGAAAATAAATCCTGTTTTTCCAAACGGCTTTCTGGAACAATTGTACAGTTTTTAAGTTGAGATAATTTTGTAACAAAATCAGCTGTATTGATTTCTGGTGCTTTTGATTCTGTCATATAATATCGTTCAAGACATTTTGAAAATGCAACGGCCCCGTAAACATTTTCAGTACCACTGCGGAAGCCTTTTTCCTGGCCCCCACCTTTAAGGAATGGTTCAATGCTGTCTTTCAGATATAAAATACCAATTCCTCGTGGTCCACAAATTTTGTGGGCAGAAAAGGCTGCGCTATCAATACCTTTATATCCAATATTCAATGGAATTTTTCCTGCAGCCTGAACACAGTCTACATGGAATTTAGGTCTGCGTTTACCCTGAGACCATTGTGTAATTGCATCTGCAATCTGATAAATAGGCTGAATAGAACCAGTTTCGTTATTTACTGCCATTACACAAACCAGCATTGTATCTGGTGTTAAAAGATTTGTAACAGCTTCTGGTGTAATGATTCCATCTTTATCTGCAGGAATGGAAACTACATTCCAACCGCATTTTTTTAAGGCCTGTGCCTGTTCACGGATGGCAGGATGTTCTATTGAACTTACAAGAACTGTCCCTTTTGCAGGTTTGTTTAATACTGCAAGAAGAGGAATCTGGTCACTTTCGGTTCCGCCGCTGGTAAAGTAAATTGTGTTTTCTGGTACCTTCATTACTTTTGCAGCCCGTTTTCTGGCATTTTCCAGTAATTCACGGGCTTTTTTTCCTGCTTCATGACCACTAGAAGGATTTGCCCAGCATTCCAGGGATTCTTCAAGAGATTCTTTTAAAATATCTTCATCTGCCGGACTAGTTGCAGCCCAGTCAAAATAATGTTCAATATCGCTCATGTAAACCTCTTTATTTTAAAACAGCAAGAACTTCAGAATCTTCTACAGGTTCCATTACAATGTCTTCTACGGCTTTTGGAATTATAAGCTGAATCTTATCATTAAGAACCTTTTTGTCCTTATGCATAATTGAAAGAACTCGTTCTCCAACGCCGCCTCCAATTACAAGAGATGGGACCGGAGTTGTTTCCCAGCCATAAAGTTCAAGTGCCTGGATTATTTCATTGTAAAAGGCTTCGTTACAGTAGCCCTTATTCCAGCTAAGCTTTAATGCCCGGCTTATACCCCAGGCTACAGCTTCACCTTCTGTAATGGCACCAAGCCCAACAGTTGTTTCCAGTGCGTACCCAAAGGTATGTCCTAAATCCAGAATGGCGCGGATTCCTTTATTGTCTGTAAAATCCTGTTTTACAATATCAGCTTTAGCCTTTACGCAATGGCGCACAATTTTATCAATAAGTGCAGGATCTCGGTCAAGAATTTTTTCAGATTTTGTCTTGAAATCTTCCAGAAGTGGGGCATCTTTAATGAAAGCAGTTTTAAATGCTTCTGCAAGCCCAGATTTATACTGCTGAAGTGAAGTATGCTGTGCAAAATCTGTAAAAATATGAATCTGATCAGCAGGGTAGAACGTTCCAATTACATTTTTAATGCTTCCTACATCGCAGGAAGTTTTTCCGCCAATTGAGGCGTCCACCATAGCAAGTAAAGTTGTAGGCACCAGCTGAACTGAAACGCCACGCATGTAAATAGAAGCGGCAAAAGCAGTTAAATCGCAGACAACACCACCACCAATACCTATGAAAGTATCATTTTTTGAAAAGCCAAATTCCATGGCCTTTTTTACGATTGTAAGAACTGTATCAATGTTTTTATATGGTTCTCCAGAACCAAGCATAATAAGACAGTCGTTTTCATACTTGTCATCATTGAACATAGCAGTAAATTTTTGCATACATTCAAGACTTGCTACCTTTGCGTCAGTAATAAAAAAACGTCGGTTTGCAGGTTTTACAGAATAGAAAAAAGCCTGTAAATCAGGAATCTGATTATAAAAATAAACTTCTGATTTTTTTGCTATAGGTGAACTTTGTCCATAAGAAATGCTGATAGTATCTTTTGCCATATATTAAATATATTAATATTTTTCAGACATTTCTTCTAGTTGAGCAATATTTTTTTCAAGACGAGAAATTTCTCGTTTAAGCATATTTTCGTAATTTAAATCACCTGTATAGATTCTTTCCCGTTCATCTTCCCAGGCCTGCTTTTCTGTAATTGTAAGAAAATAGAAAGATGGAGCATTTGCTTTTTCAGCCCAAACTTTAACTTCCTGCCAGTAATATAAACCTGCCTTATAACAGCTTAAGGCTTTATTCATATTGCGCAGATATTCATCTTTCCATGGGGAATCATAGAAATAAATGCATTTTTTATCGTAGGTTCTGCCTAAACGAAGATGCTGTTCAATAAGTTTAAGATTAACATGCATCATAAAAAGATATCGGTATTTTTCCCATTGTTTTTCTGATGTTACGGTAAAATCTAAAAACTGGGGATTACAAAAATCTGCCTTAACAGCCTGTTCAAGCCAGTAAATGTTTTCCATACAGTCATCAGGATACTGCTGGTAATGAACATGATACAGCTTATACCAGTCTTCCTTGAATTTGACCATATAGGCGTTGGCATGAGTAAGAGGAAGCGTAAAAAATAAAGTGCATAACAATACTGTCAGAATAGATTTTTTCACCCTTTGATTATCGGATGATTAAAGCATTTGTTTATTATTTTTTAAGACAGTCAGCAATAAAAGCAGCAACTTCATCAATGGATTTTGTCGCGTCTACACGGATAACCTTCATTCCAGAAGACTTGTCAGCTTCGTATTCGGAAATTACTTCTTCGTATAAAGCTGCAGTTTTTTTCTGCATATCTATCTGTTCATAGATTTCAGTTTTTTCACCTCGGGAAGTTACTCTGGCAAGAGAGATTTCGGGATTAATGTCAAAGTAAAAAAGATATTCTGGTAATGGAAATGGTGAATTTACAAGACGAGGTAATTCTTTTCCGCAGCTTACAGACTGATATGCAAGACTAGAAAAGAAATAACGGTCGCTGACAACAGTTTTTCCCTGCTTAAGCATGTTGATTACACCCTTTTCACCGTAAATGTGTTCACAGCGGTCTGCAGCAAAAAGATATGATGATGTTTTTTCATCAACCTTGAATTCTCCTGCAAGCATTCTGCGCAAAAACTTTCCAGTTTCGTTTGTTGTAGGCTCTGCTGTAGCTACATATTTTTCTGGATTGCTCTCTACAAGCTTTTTAATCTGTGTGGAAGTACCGGCACCATCTATGCCTTCAAATACGATGAAATTTTCTAAAACCATAGGTTAGATTATATATAATTTTGCATAATTTTGGTATAATATTTTGGCTAAAATTGGGCTTATTATACTCAAAATGAACAATGTAAAATTCGGCCGTGTACGCAGAACAATATTTATTACGCTTCTCCTTATTGCCTTTGTAATGGCTTTCCCTGTTCAAATGGGGCTGTCTCATTATGCCCGAAAAGCCGTTCTCAATTTTAAGTCTAAATTACAGTCTGAATATGGTATTGAAGTAACTTATAAATCACTATCTCCTTCAATTCTGGCAAACTTTAGTGTAAAGGACGTATTTGTTTCTGAAACTGACGGAGAGGATCTGCTTCAGATAGACCGCATTAAGATTTCTTACAGGTTAATTCCAATCCTTAAGGGTAATTATCAGAAAGGTTTTGGAAATATTGTAATTGACGGTATTCGTCTTGATATTGACCAGCTGTTAAATCTTATTCAAAAAGTTTCAAAAGAAGTTTCAAATGCTGATGAAAATTCTGATGAAAATTCTGATGAAAAAGCGGAAGACAAGACTTCTGAGACTGCATCAGGAATTTCTGTACAGGGTATTCAGAAGTTTATGGCTTCTATTCCTCATAATGTAAAACTTAAGAACATTTCTCTTACTTATGCAAATAAAGCAATGGATGCAACCTTTTTGCTGCGAGAAATTGCAATTATTAATAACGAACGAAATAAAAACCTTACATTTCAGATTAACTGCCGTGGTCGTGCAAATCTTATTGACTTAAATGAAAATCTGTCTGGAAACCTGAATTTAAGCGGAACTATTCAGAACGAACTTGATAATTCCCAGGTTTCCTTACGACTTAGTAATCTTACAGACGGAAATTATTCATTAACTCAGCTTAATCTTTTAGGCACATATAGAAATGGTGTATTTGATGTTCGTACAATTCAGTCTGTAATACCTTTATTCATAAGTGCAGAATATGATATGGAACATAACAGGATTCAGGCTCAGTTAAAGACAGAAGAGCTTCATCCTACAACCATTCTTTCTTCCAGCAAGGATAAAAAGGCTTTTGCCAGATTAAAGGAACTGGTTGCCCATACTGATACTTCCTTTAGTTGTGACTTATCTACAAAAGAACTGGATTATTCTTCAACAGGCCGTTTTGATATCCCAAATGAACTTTTTCAGGGGGGAGTTGTACTTAATTATAAGGTTGCTGGAGATGAAAATGCGGTTTCGGTTTCACGGTTCAGCGCAAAGGGAGCTAACTGCAGCGCGGATGTAAATCTGGAACTAGTGTTTAAGACCTTACAGCTTTCAGGTCTGGCAGAAATCCCATATTTTGTATTGCCTAATGGAAACTCAGTTTCTACAGATATATATTTTGATCCTTTAGATAAAGGTTTTATGGCCTTTGCTCCACAGCTTTTCCTGGGGCAAAAGTCTCTTACAGCCTTGCAGCTTACGCTTTTACCTCATAATGATTCTTACGATTTTGCATTTGAAGCCTACGATTATTCAAATACTGATAATGGTGAACCTGGTTTAATAAAGTTTGATGGAAGTTATCTTACAGATTCTAAATATGTTCAGACAAGTGTCAGCTTAAACAGTCTTTTTGTTTCAAGTCTTGTAGAGTTTGGAAGCCAGGTGGTTCCTGCAGAACAGATAAATACCCTTAATACAGTTGTGGGGGCTGCAGATGGTTTTATGCTTTCTGGAGATGCTTATGTTTCTACAGATTTAAAATCTCTATCATATAATGTTCCATACATTCTTGTTGCCAATACTAAAAAAGATAATCAGGTATTAATGCTTTCTGCTAATGGTAATGAACAGGAATTAAATCTTGATCAGTTGAATTTTGTTTACGGAAAATATGCCTTTGGTGCAACCGCCGCAGTAAATTTTAATAAAGAATCTAAAGATATATTCTTTTCTACAGATATGGTATTTGAAAATGTCCCATATCATTTTAATGGTACTGTAATGAATAATCTTATATCAGTATCTGGGGACTATAATACTCTGGTAGATCTGGATATAGATGGTAAAAAAGGCATATTTGGTACCATCACATTTGATAACCTGCCATTATTGCTTTCTGATTATTCACTGGCACTTTCTACCAAAACAGACTTTATATATACAAAGAACAATGGACCTTCTGTAAATATTAATCAGCTGCTGGTAGAACTTGATGATTCTAAAGCTTCTGTAGTAACAAGTCCTAAGTTTATATTAAGCGGAAATATTACTAAGTATGGTGCACAGTTGTCATCACTAAATTATTCCGATTTGTTTACAACACTTGAAGGATTTGCTGATTTTAGAATTAACTTTAATCAGAATATATTTGATTCTGCGGGGCTTTCAGTAAATATGAAAAATCCTCTGTCTGCAGAAGCCTTAAATATTGAGGCAAGTTTTTCAAACCCAGATTTAATTGCTTTGAATGGTAATAACTTTAAGGATTCTCTATATATAACTGTAAATGCTCAGACAAATAACCTTGGAATCAACCGCTTTGTAGAAGTAAAAAGCGATAATAATCATATAACTGCAAATGTATATGCATCAGGAACAGTTTCTCATCCTTACTTAGCATTAAATATAGAAGATCTTTCTATGCAGAAGGGTAAACATATCCAGAAAATTGATGCCCTTGTAATGATGGAAGAACATAATGTTACAGTTGAATCACTTAATATGACTAAAGGTAGAACTTGCATTAAGGATGTTAAAGCTGATTTTAATCTGGATGAATTTACTGGAAAATTAAAGTTCTTCTATCATACAGCCTATGCCCATAAGGAAATAGATGCACCTATAGAGGTAGAGATTAAAGATTCTGTAAAGGCGGCTGAAAACTTTATGCCTCAGTCTTTTGTTGCTACCTTAAAATCTGATGGTGTTACAGGTAACCATTTTAAGAAGAATGTACCATTAGATTTTACAGTTTTGTATACACAGGATGCTGTAACAGTAATGTCTGGTCCAAAGCTGGGACTTTTTGTTAATTATCTTAAATCTGGTGATATTACAATTAATGTGGATTCTCCAGATATTATGAAGATTAATGGTATGGGTACTATTGCTAAAGAAGGTAACTATATTGATATTTATAATATTGATGTAAATGTAGCAAAGGTATTTGAATTTATTAATTACGATAACTGGGTAATTGTAGAAAACGGTCAGGCAAAGGGATCTGCAACTCTTACTGGAACCTGGTCTGATCCAAAGCTTAATGGTCTTGTAAATGTTTATGAGCCTGCAGCAAGAGTTCCTATTGCGGTTCCTGTAAAGCTTCAGGCAGAAATGACACCAATCACTATTGTTGATAACGATATTTATGTAAATAAAAATACTTACAGTGTTAAAAATAAGCCTTGTCTGGATGCAGATTGCCGTATTGTATTAAAAGGTTTTGGATTTGATTACCTGGAATGTTTCTTTAAGTCCGTAAATAACGAAAAAATTCATGGACATCTGGATATTCCTTTGTTCAGTGTAGATACAGATATGCTGGTTGATTTGTGGCTTTATTATGGTGGTGATGATGCACTGTTCGAAATTGATGGCTCAATTATTGGAGAAAATGTAAACTTTATTTCACCAATTTCAAGTTTAACCAGTGTAGGGGGAGAACCTCCAGAAAATCCATTAAACTTTGTATCAACCTTGAATATAACAACTGGAACCCATGCATCAATTTCCTTTGATCCTTTGATTCGTACAGTTATTGCACCTAAGAGTAAGTTTAATATTACCTGCGATAATAAAGCCCGTTATTATCATATTGATGGAAATGTGGATGTAAAATCTGGAGATATTGCTTATGTAAGCCGTAACTTCTACATCAAATCCGGTAATATTAATTTTAATACAGAACGATTATCAAATCCAAAGATTACTCTGCAAGCCGAAACCCGCGAAAAGGATGATAAGGGCAATACAGTAAAAATTATTTTAAATGTTACCAACCAGTATCTGCTTTCGTTGAATCCTAGATTCAGTTCTATTCCTGCTAAATCTGAAACAGAGATTCTATCTATTCTTGGTCAGATTGCTTTAGGAGATTCGGATTCAGCTACCGACTTCCTTTTTGCTGCCGGCGACTATGCTTTGCAGACTTCCGTAGGCCGTAAAATAGAGAATAAGTTGCGAGATTTGTTTAATTTCGATATATTATCCTTACGAACAAATATTATTCAGAATACTCTGAGTTCAACATTCGGTTCTTCCGGGGCTTTGGCGAATAATTTTTCACAATCCCTGAACTTTGGTAACCTTTTCGATAATTCAACTGTTTATATAGGTAAATACCTTGGTAGTGACTTATATGTTGATGCAATGCTTAATGTGTCTTATGACGACCGTAAGCAGCAGGAACAGGTTTCTGTAGGTAATTTAACTTTCCAGCCTGAATTTGGTCTGGAGTTGGAGTCTCCATTAGGTAACTTCCGTTGGAATGTGGCTCCGGATATTAACGCATTATTAAATAAGCAATTTGTGCCTTCTACGTCTTTAACTTTGTCGTGGAAGTTCACATTCTGATTTAAAAATAGGAGTAAATTATGCATCGTAGAGTGCTTTCCTTCTTAGTTGCTTTAGTTTTACCTTTCTGCAGTCTTTTTGCTGAAGATGATGGAGAATGGTTCTGGGATCAGCCAATTGCCCACATTGAATTTGAAGGCTTAAAGAATGTAAAAAAATCAGATTTATCAGCAATAACCAGTGATTATATTGGTAAACCATTTGATGATAATGTTTATAACGATATCCTTGATAGTCTTTATTCATTGGATATGTTTGATGATATTGTTCCATACGCTAAACATTATTCTAAAGATGATACAAAAGTACTTCTTGTATTCCAGGTAACAGAACGTCCCGTTGTAAAGGAAATCAATTTTACTGGAAATAGAAAAATCCGTAATGGAGAATTGCGTGACCAGACAAAAGTAAAGGTTTCTGATGTTTATGTTGAATCAAAGGTTTTAATGGATGAACGTATCATCCGTAATTATTTCCTCCAGAAAGGTTATACAACATCTACTGTTACACATACATCTGAAATTACTGATGATGGTGTTGTAATTACATTTGTAATCAATGAAGGTGCAAATACTGTAATCAAAGACATTAACTTTAAAGGTGTAACAATTGCATCTGACCGTGCTCTTAAAGGTAAAATGCAGCTTAAAGAATCTGGCTTTATGAAGGATGGAGCTTTCCAGACTTCTTTGCTTGAACAGGATAAGCTTACACTTATGAGCTACTACCGTGAACGGGGGTATGCAGATGCTGAAATTCTTGATGTTGTAGTAGACAGTAAATTAAATTCAGAAAAACAGAGAAATGAAATTTCTATTACTTATGTAATTCAGGAAGGTCCAGTTTATACTTTTAATGGTCTTACTCTTACAGGTAACGAAGTTTTCTCTACAGATGAACTTTTGAAATTCTGTAAGCTGAAGGTTGGTTCTGTTTATAACGAAACAAAACTTCAGGAAGCTTTTGCTGGAATTACAGGTGTTTATTACGAAAACGGATACATGTCTAACGATTTTGTTCCAGTTCCAGAAAAAGATTCAAATCTTCATACAATCGCATATTCCCTTGTAATTCAGGAAAATGTAAGAAGCCATATTGAAAATATTATTATTAAAGGAAATACAAAAACTAAGGATTATGTAATTCGTCGAGAAATTCCAATTGAAAGCGGAGATGTTTTCAGTCGCGAAAAGATTATGAGCGGTTACAGAAACCTTATGAACCTTCAGTATTTCTCTAATGTATTGCCAGAATTCCAGTCTGGTTCTGAACCAAACCTTGTTGATGTTGTATGGACAGTAGAAGAACAGTCTACAACTAATTTGAACTTTGGTATGACATTCACAGGTAGTACAGATCCAACAAATCCTTTCCCTGTTTCATTGTATTTGAAGCTGGAAAATTCTAACTTCCTTGGAGAAGGTCGTTCAATTTCTGGTGCTGTAAACTTCTCAAACTCTGAACAGTCTATAGATTTTTCTTATTCACAGAACTGGCTTGGAAATCTTCCAATAAGCTTCAGTCAGCAGCTTTCCTTGTCACATTCAATACAGAAAACTGCTGTAAACAGCTTTGACCCAGATTTTGACCTTCAGCAGTATTATTACTATATGCAGTATAAAAGATGGGCTGCAAATCTTGGAACAACACTTGGTCATCGCTGGGCCTTTGACTATGCAATTCTTACTCTTACAGGTGGTATATCTAACTCTGTAACAAATAATATTTTTGATGAAACAATTCATGTTCCAACAGATCAGGGAATTTCAACTTTTGCAAATCGTTGGGGATGGCTTAACTCTGTATTTGCAGCATTCTCTGCTGACCACCGCGATATTGCTTATGATCCTTCAAAAGGGTGGTTTGCCAGCGAAAGACTTTCATGGTACGGTTTAATTCCTGGACTTGAAAAAGAATTCTTCTTCAAGACAGATACAAAAGCAGAGTTCTATCAGACATTATTTAAAATTCCAATTTCTGAAGAAACTGAATTCAAATGTGTTCTTGCATTGTCTACAAACTTTGTTTCTGTATTCCCAACAAAAAATACTGTTGTTTCAGATTCAAACCGAGTTTATATAGATGGTATGTTTAATGGTCGTGGTTGGATAGATGCTTACAAGTTAGGTAAGGGACTTGTTCTTTGGAATACTTCAGCAGAAGTTCGTTTCCCAATTGTAAAGAACATTATTGGTGTTGATTTCTTCTGGGATGCAGCTTTCTGTAAGCCAGATTTCCAGAGTTTAAATACTCTTAAGATTCAGGATGCATACTGCAGCTTTGGACCTGGTTTAAGAATCCTTTTACAGCAGTTCCCATTACATTTACTGTTTACATTCCGTTATCAGCATGACCAGAATGGTGTACCTAAGTTTGCAGATATTCCATTCCAGTTTGTACTTTCATTTAATTTAGTAAATCGCTAGTTTTTTTTATAGAGGTAATATTTATGAAAAAGAATATTAAAGTCTTAGTTTGTCTTTTAGTTCTTTGTTTGCTTGGAACAGCACCTGCTTTTTCTCAGCAGATTACAAAATTTGGTGTAGTAGATACTGCAAAGGTTTATAATGCATATTTCCGTAATTCTACACCTGTTAGAAACTACGAAAAAAAGAAGTCTGAATTCCAGGACGAAATCAATAAAAGAACTGATGAACTCCGTCAGCTTCAGCAGAAAAAACTTGAACTTGAAAAAAATGGTAACGATACTCAGGCTTTAAAAATCGAAGCAGAAATTACAAAGAAAAAGGATTATCTTATAGAATATACAAGTGCTAAAAATGTAGAATTAGACAGCCTTCAGAAATCATTAAAAAACTCTGACGAATTCTACAAGAAACTTTATAACACACTTTCTAAAATTGCAGAAAGCGGTGGATATTCTATGATTCTTAGTCTGCAGGATTCTAACTCAATTCTCTGGTACAGTTCTTCAGTTGATATTACTCAGCAGGTAATCAACGAGCTTGGTTTATAATGGCTGAGCAGGAACTTACTCCAATGATGGTCCAGTATCTGGCCATCAAAGAGAATTATAAAAACGAAGTAGTATTTTTTCGATTAGGTGATTTTTACGAAATGTTCAACGAAGATGCGGTAGAAGTATCGCGTCTTTTGAATTTAACACTAACTCATCGTGCAAATCAACCAATGTGTGGTATTCCATATCACGCATCAAAAATCTATATTGCAAGACTTTTGCGTTTTGGTAAAAAAATCGTTATCTGTGAACAAGTTGGTGAGATTCCAAAAGGCGGTAAGGGGATTACTGAACGCAAGGTTGTAGAAATAATTACACCTGGAACCGCAGTAGAATCTGAATACTTGGATGGTTATAAGGCTAATTATCTTGCTGCTCTTTGTATGCACAAGGCTAGAGCTGCTTTTTCCTTTATAGATGTTACAACTTCAAGTTTTAAAGCAACTTCTTGGCCTGCTTCTCAAATGCAGGAAAATTTTGCTAAAGAATTAAATCGTTGTTCTCCAAGAGAACTTTTGCTTCCAAATTCATTAAAAGCTAATAAAGATATTCAAAACGTTTTACAGTCTTATACAAATATTTCAGTTTCCTATTATCCAGATTGGGATTTTAATTATGACCTTTCATTTAAAAAGCTAACATCTCAGTTTAATACTGTAAATCTTAAGGCTTTTGGTTTAAATGAAAATGACGCAGAAATTGTTCCTGCAGGATTCCTTTTGGATTATCTGGAAAAAACAACAAATGCAAATATTCCTCATGTAAATTCTATCCAGAAATATTTCGATAATGAATATTTAATGATGGATGATTCTTCCCGTCGCAATCTTGAAATTACAGAAAACATGCGGGATGGTACTATCGCTTATTCTTTATTTGAATGTGTTAATCATACAAAAACTGCAATGGGTGGCCGCCTTTTGAGAAACTGGCTTTTGTTCCCATTAACAAACCGTAAACAAATTGAAGACCGTCAGGTAAGAATTTCCACTTTCTACGAAGATAGAAACCTTCTGGAAAAAGTAAAGTCTGATTTAAGTCAGATTCTTGATGTTGAAAGACTTGCTGGTCGTATTGCTATGGACAAGGCTCATGCAAAAGATCTGCAGGCCTTAAGAGTAAGTCTTGAATCATGGATAAAGGTAAAAGATTATCTTAATCAATTTGATTTTTCTTTTGTTTCATCTGATATTTCTTCGCAGATTTGTGAACTTATCTATAATTCAATTTTGGAAGACCCTTCAACTTCTCTTACAGACGGTGGAATCATTAAGGCTGGCTGGTCTGAAGAACTGGATCACTGGCGTTCAATACACGATAACTTTAATTCAATTCTTGCTGAATACGAGGCTGAGGAACGGGAAAAAACTGGCATTTCAACCTTAAAAATAAAATATACAAATGCTTTTGGTTACTTTATTGAAGTAAGTAAAGGTAAATTAACCTCTGTTCCAACTCATTTTATTATGCGTCGTGCTTTGGTTAATGGTGACCGTTATACTACAGAGAGACTTCAGGAACTGGAACAGCAGCTTAATGAATCTTCAACAAAAATTCTTGAACTGGAACGAGACCTTTTTGTAGAAATCAGAACTTCACTTCATCAGCATATTATGTATCTTTTACAAATTGCAGATGAAATTGCAAATACTGATGTTAATGCATCTTTAGCACAGGCAGCCATAAATAATAATTGGGTTCGTCCAGAAATTGATGATTCTACAATTTTTGAAATAAAAGATGGCCGTCATCCTGTTGTAGAAAGACATTTACCAACAGGAGAATTTGTTCCTAATGATTCTTTGTTAAGTGCAGATGACGAAGCTTTACCATCCTTTGCGTTGATTACTGGTCCTAATATGGCTGGTAAAAGTACATATTTACGACAGAATGCACTGATTGCTTTGCTTGCTCAAACTGGTTCATATGTACCAGCTGCCAAAGCAAAGCTTGGAATTGTAGACCGAATTTTCTGTCGTGTGGGTGCATCAGATAACCTGGCAAAGGGTGAATCTACTTTCCTTGTAGAAATGACAGAAACTGCCAATATTCTTCATTCTGCTACAAATAAATCACTTGTAATTATGGATGAAGTTGGCCGCGGTACTTCTACAGAGGATGGCCTTGCTATTGCCCGTGCTGTAAGTGAGTATCTCCTTGAAACCATTCAGTGTAAAACTTTCTTTGCAACTCATTATCATGAGCTTTCCAGAATGGAGCATCCAAAACTTAAAATGCTTTGTATGGATGTTAGCGAAGCAAATGGAAGTGTTGTTTTCTTAAGAAAGGTTATAGAAGGTGTAACTGCCAATTCTTATGGTGTACATGTAGCAGCTTTAGCTGGTGTTCCACAGGAAGTAATTGACCGAGCCAATGATATTCTCTCTTATATTCAGAAACAGGCTGAAGAAAAACCTTTGCTTCTGGATGATTTAAAAATTGCCAGAAAGGATGATAAAAAAAATCAGCAGCTTCCTCAGACTCCAGGCTTGTTCAGTGATGAAGAAATTATTATTTCAGAAATTCTTTCTGTAGATCTGGATAATATGACTCCAATGAATGCTTTGCAGGCTATTTCCCGCTGGAAAAAAAATCTTTCAGGTCTTTAATATAAAATTAAAAAAAATACTCTTCTCATTTCCGAAAACTACATAACTGTGGCCATATTATATATGTGAAGAAAATTTTGTTCAGATTAAAATTTTATACAGTTACATTAATTCGTTTGGTGTATTCCTTTCTTAAAGGTGGCGAAAGTTGTGTTGTTTGCGGCAACTCATGTCTTTTAATACCTGTATGCAAATCCTGTAGAAAGGAAGCCTTTAGGGTTACTACTTCAAATGATCGATGTGAACATTGTGGTAAAGTTTTAATTTCTACAAAAGAAACTTGTCTTGAGTGTAGAGAAAATCCTGTTCTTGTCAGTACAGACTATACTATGCCTTTGTTTTCTTACAGATTATGGAATAAAGAGCTTTTGTATTTGTGGAAAATGAAAAGCGTAAGAGCCCTTAGTGGATTTTTTGCGCTTAAGGTAGCCGTTGGATTGAAAGAGCTGGGAGTTGAGTTTATTGTTCCTGTTCCCCCTAGAAAAGGTAAAATTGCCAAAAATGGCTGGGACCAGATAGATGAACTGTGTTCTATTCTTGAGAATGTGTATGGTTTTGGTGTTTTAAAATTACTGGAACGAACTTCTAAAAAGCAACAAAAAAAACTGGACCGCAATGAGCGTTTACAGACTATAGAGTCTGCTTATGTTATGAAGAGTGACCGGGAAATTGAAAAAACATTAAAAAGGGGCGGCGGGTGTTTGCCAGGGGAGGTCTGTATTATAGATGATGTATGTACAACTGGTTCTACATTGGAATGTTGTGCAAAACTTCTGAAACAATACGGAATTAAACGGGTAGGCGCGTTAACTTTGTTCATTGTTGATTAAGGAGAAAAGGTATAAGGTAAACATTGCAAAAGTGTCAAATTCAGAGTATTATTATATTTAGTTTATCGGTAATTTGCTTAGCATTGGAGGTGTCTTTATGGTAGCTGCTGATTCACAATTTCAATTAGTAACATTTCATTTGGGAGAAGAATTATATGGCGTTAATATCATGGATGTAAAAGAAATTGTAAGAATTTCTAATGTCCGTGCTATTCCAAATGCACCTTATTATGTTGAAGGTTTTATTAATCTTCGTGGCGAAATTATTCCAATTATTGATTTGCACAAAAGATTCAGAATTCAGAATTCTTTTAAACCTGAAGATGTTGCCATGGATGGTGGATTCATCATTCTTAGCATTGAAGGAACAAAAATCGGAATCATTATTGATAAGGTAGAACGCGTAATCCCAGTTCGTGGTGATGAAGTAAAAGAACCTCCTCAGATGATTTCTGGAATTGGAAATGAATATGTCGAAGGTGTAGTAAAAGCAGAAACAGGCGGATATTTAATTATGTTAAATACTCGTAAATTATTTAATGCAAACGAATTACAAAAGATTTCTGAAGCACAATAATGATACAGACATACAGTACAACTATTCGACGAAGAGAAATGGATGCAGTCTTAACCTGCATGGTAGATGAAAAAATTGGTCCTGGTGAATTAAACACTCGTTTGATTTCTCAGATTAAAGAATTCATTAAATGTGATGGTGCAGTTGCGTTACGCAGTCCTGCTATTGCTTTAAAGTATGCCTTACTTTCACTGGATATTGAAGTAAACTCTAAAATTATGATTTCTGCTTTGGCTCCTGCCTGGCAGTATCAGGCTGTTGTGGATTTAGGTCATGAGCCTATGGTGCTTGATGTTGAAGAAGCAACTGGTCTTGTAGGTTTAGAAACAATACAAAATGCCGTTCAAAATGGTGGAAAAGTATTGCTTTTACATGAAAGTGAAGGAATTTTACCAGATCTGGCTGGAATTACTCAGCTTGGTGTCCCTGTAATTGAAGATATTTCACAGAGTGCAGGTGCTTCTGTTCCTGAAACAGATGAAAATGGTAATCCTACAGAAAAGCGTAAACAGGCTGGAACATTTGGTGTATTTACAATTCTTGGTCTTGAAGAAAGAGATGTAATTACTGCTGGTGGTGGAGCAGTTTTAATGGCTCCTGGCAGACGCGAATGGATTGTTCTTAAAAAGTTTGTAGATGAAGCTCCATTGACAGATTTGCTTCCTGATATTAACAGTGCTTTAGCATGGGTTCAGGTAAAAGAATTTCACAGAAACGAAACAACTAGAAAAGAATTATTTAATTTATTCCAGCATGCTTGTATGATTGGTAGACACAAAATGTATGCTAGAGAAATGGAAGAAGGTTCGACTATGAGTTGTTTTCCTTTGATTCTGGCAAGTCCATTTAAGGATGTTAAACAATATGCATCAAGAAAGGATATAGAAATTTCTTTAGCTTATGAAAATTCTGTAATTGCCTTAAAGCAGGAAGAATTAGGCGAAACTTGTATTCATGCTAAATCTTTGTATTTACGCTGTGTTCACATTCCGTTGTATCCTCGATTAACACACGCTGAAAGTGCAAAAATTGTTAAAGTACTCAGTTCTTTACCATAATTAAAAGATTTTTATGATAAAAAAAGTTTTAATCATAATAAACATTACAAAAGATGACTCAATGAACTTAGCCAGAGAAATTTCAATCTGGCTTAAAGATAAATCTATTGATTGTGAATTCATCAGTTTTGATGGTTTTTGCGATAATTCACCAGTTATTGGTTACGACCTGGTAATAACTTTAGGTGGTGATGGAACTGTATTATGGGCTGCCAGAAATTGTCTTGAAGCAGATATTCCTGTTTTTCCTGTAAATCTTGGGCAGTTTGGTTTTATTGCTACTGTTGAACCTAAAAACTGGAAAAAAGCACTTACAGCTGTGTTAAAAGATAAGGCTGTATATTCATACAGAGGTATGACCCTAACTAAAGTTATTCGTAACGACAAAGTTGTTTATACTTCTTATGCATTAAATGATACTGTAATTAGTGCAGAAAAAACTGCAACAACAATAAATTTAAATATTACTTATAATGGGTCTCCTTTATGTGATCTTAAATCTGATGGTGTAATTTTTAGTACATCAACAGGTTCTACAGCTTATTCTGCGGCTGCTGGGGGACCGATTGTTAGTCCGGAATTAAATGCTGTTGTTATGACTCCAATTAATTCGTTTTCACTTTCAAGTCGTCCAATAGTTTTGAATCCTGATGGAGAAATTGCAATAAAGGTTGAAAAAAGCCGTACAAAAGAAATAAACCTTATTGTAGATGGTCAGGAACCATTTTCCTTACTAACAGAAGATGTTGTTACTGTATGTAAGGCTAAAAAAGAAGCAAAGCTTTTATTCAGTACTTCTGAAAATTTCTATAATGCTTTGCGTTCTAAATTGAATTGGTGGGGAGGTCCACATGCTTGAAGATTTAACAATTAAAGACTTTGCACTCATCGATTCTGATTATCTTGAATTTGAAAAAGGTTTTACAGTTCTTTCAGGTGAAACTGGTGCCGGTAAATCTATTCTTATTGGTGCACTTTCTTTTCTTCTGGGTGGTAAAGCTGAAGTTTCTCAAATTAGACATGGAAAATCAGAAGCTTCTGTAAGCGGAACTTTTTTTATTCCAGAATTACCTGTTAGAAAAAATATTGATGAAGATGATGAGCCATTAAATGCAAGAGAGTGGCTTTATAAACATAATATTGAAATTGAAAACAATAGAGTTTTATTGCGCCGTTTTATTAGGGATTCTGGTAAATCAGGTGCCTGGATTGACGATACTCCTGTAACTCGTACAGATTTAGCTCAGTTTTCTTCATTTTTAGTTGATATTCATGGACAGCATGAGCATCAATCGTTGATGAAAGTTTCAGAACACAGAAAATTCTTAGATGCAAGAGCCGGTATTGTAGACGAAGTTGCAGAGTTTACTAAACTTTATGGGTTGCTTGTAGCTAAAAGAAAGGTTTTTGATTCCTATTCAATGAGCGAAGGTGAACGGGCACATAAACTGGAAATGCTTACTTTTGCTGTTAAAGAAATTGAAGATGCAAAACTAAAAAAAGATGAAGATCAGACACTTGAAGATGAAGAAGCAAGATTATCATCTTTTGAAAAAATTTATTCAGATGTAGATACAATAGATCAGGCTTTGAATGGAGATGATAACTGTATACTTTCTATCTTAAAGCGTATTCGTAGAGATTCTGGTCATGCAGCAGATATTGATAAATCTTTAAGCAGCTTAAATGAAAGACTTGAATCTTCTTTTTACGAACTTTCTGATATTGCAAATGAGTTTTCATCTTATAAGAATAGTCTTGTTTTTGATCCAAACCGTTTACAGGAAGTTCAGGATAGACTTTCATTAATTTATAATTTGAAGAAAAAATATTGTGCTTCTGTAAATGTTCCTTTAAGTGATTTATTTGCTTTTTACGAAGAATCAAAGAAATTTGTTGAAGAAAACTCAAATGGAAACAGCCAGAAAGATCTGCTTGCTACAGAAATCAAAAAGATTGAAAAAGAAGTTCTTATAAGAGCAGATGCAATTTCTAAGAAACGAAAAGCAGTTGCAGCGGAGCTTCAGAAACAGGTTGATGAAATTCTTGGAAATCTTGGTATGAGTGGTACACGGTTCGGTGTAAGCATTACAGAAAAAGATGCAAATGCTGTTGAACAGAAGTGCGGACCATACGGTAAAGATAATATTGAATTTCTTATTAGTGCAAACCCTGGTAATCCAATGCTTCCTCTTGCAAAAATTGCTTCAGGTGGTGAACTTTCCAGAGTTATGCTTGCCCTTAAAACTATTTTTGCACAGGCAGACAGTGTAGAAACGCTTATATTTGATGAAATTGATACAGGTATTGGTGGTGAAGTTGCGGTTGCAGTTGGTGCACATATGAAAAAACTTGCAAAAAATCGTCAAATTTTCTGTATAACACATCTAGCGAGTATCGCAGTTTATGCCGATAATCAGATTAAGATAGAGAAAAGTGTTTCTGGAGAAATTACATCATCCAATGTATATCCTGTTACTGGTGAAAAACGGGTTGCCGAAATTGCTCGAATGCTCTCTGGTGATTCTGATACAGAACAGTCTCTGGAACATGCACGATCTATGCTATTAAAATATAGCGGAGAAAACTGATGGCAAAGATTTCAGAAGAAACAAGACTTCACTTTAGTGAAGCAGTACAACCTTACAAGAATAAAATTTCTCAGACATTAGAAAAAGAAAAAACAATGCTAAACGGTATGCATAATGGTGATATCGATTACGAGAACAAAAAACTTATTCTATGTGAAGATATGATCTATGTTTCTTCTTTGTATATGGCGCAGAACAGCCTATCCATTAAAATCATGGATGTAAAAAACAATGATGCTCTTAATGATGCCAGAAAAATACTTTATAAAGCTATCATCTATCTTGAAGAAATAGTTTCAAATACCATCGATTGTCCATATACAGAATTATCAGATTTTCAGGACAAAATAAAAAATGTTGCAATTGCAAGACGCTATATGATTATAAGAAAACTTGGGCTTGCAATTACTATGTTAAAAGAAGCCTTTGGTGATAATTCAAAATGGAAATGGTCATTTGTAGAACTTGAAGGCCGTTATGCCACAGTAACTAAAAATCTTATAGATATGAAAACTGCTGTAAAGGATTATTTTGATCCACGATCACAGGACTATGAAACAACAGTTTTATTTATCAGACTTATTCAGAAATTATTAAATGCTTCTGCCACCGCATATCGCGATAAATACGAGCTTTCTACACGCCGTATTGATGATATGCGAAACGGAATAAAATATCTTCTTGCTTTGCGTAAACTTTACATAGCCATCGGTAACTCTGAACAATCAGAAGAAGTAAAGAAAAAGGCTGTCGTTTGGAAAGACAAAATGGATGCTGACGCTAAAGCTGGTACAAGTAACTAAATTTTAATCAAACTGGAAAGTTATGGAAAAGAGTCTCGCTTTAAAAATATTTGAAGGATTTTCA
Organism: Treponema sp.; assembly: GCA_016292805.1. Classification (GTDB taxonomy): domain Bacteria; phylum Spirochaetota; class Spirochaetia; order Treponematales; family Treponemataceae; genus Treponema_D. The sequence continues at coordinate 75,858 of JAEDFM010000003.1, forward strand.
ATCCAGCGTTGGAATGACCTGGTTCGACCTTTTGACCTTGTAGAAATGGATAAAGGTGGCGAAAAAATGGTTATTGCCTATATTCTTGGTAAATATGAAGAGAATAAAGGTAAAAAAATTGACTGGACCTGGATGATTTATGCTTCATTTTTTGATCTTCTTAAAAAAATTGCTCTTTGTGATATTAAAGCACCTGTACAGCAGATGCTTCGTCGTGAATTTCCAGATGAGTACATGCGACTTGATGAATGGGTTTTAAATCAATATCGTCAGTTAATTACCGATGATGATTTGTTTTCCCGATTTACAATTTATATTGGTCAAAAAGCTGGTTCTTTTTCAATTCCAGAAGAATTAAAAACTACAGTTCATGTTTATGAAGCTGCACATAAATATGCTACAATCCGTGAACTTGAAATGCTTGCTCCTGTAAATGAAAAAGAACGAATTTCTGATATTGATGCTCAGTTAAAGATTGGAATCCAGCCATATTTAGATTTGGAAGGATTACAGAAAATGATGACTCATCAAAAAGCTTTCAGTTTTGTACTTAAAATTGAACAGCTGCGCTTTCAGACAAGATGGAATCAAACTCCGCGAGTACCACAGACTTCTGTTTTAGGTCATTGTTTTTTTGTTGCAATCATGACTTTACTTATGGCAAAGGAAACAAATCCAAATATGTGCGAACGACGAATTGTAAATAACTTTTTCAGCGGACTATTTCATGATTTACCAGAAAGTGTTACAAGAGATATTATTTCTCCTGTAAAGCAGGCTACAGATGAACTTCCAAATATTGTTAAAAAAATTGAAGATGAAATTGTTGCAAAAGAACTTGTTCCCCTTATGGAAGATTTCTATGTAAGTGAAATTATGTATTATACTTCCGATGAATTTTCAGACCGTATTATTTCTGGTGATGGTGTAGTTCAAAAAGTTACCTGGGAAGAATTAAATACTAAATATAATTTTGAAGTATATAATCCTGTTGATGGACGACTTGTTCGTATTTGTGACCATTTAAGTGCTCTTATGGAAGCTGATATTTCAATAAAACATGGTATTACTTCAACTCATCTTACAAATGGTAGGGAAGGTCTATTAAATCATTATAAGCCAGGGGAAGTAATTTCTGGTGTAAATGTAAATAGATTTTTTAATGCTGTTGTTTATTAAAATGCTTAGTTATCTATTATCACAAATCTGCCGATAATATAACTATGAAAAAGCGATTTATTTCTTTACTTATTACAATTTCTCTTTTTTCTGCTGGATTATTTGCAGAATCAACCTACACAGTTGAAAAAGGCGAAACTTTATACTCAATTAGCCGCAAATTTCAGATTACAGTCGCTGAATTAAGAGCCGCAAATAACATAAAAGAAAGTGATGTATTAAAAGCTGGACAGAAACTTACTATTCCAGAAGCAGATATTGGAACTGCAGCTGCACTTTCTACAACAAAAAACTCTACTGGAAAAATAACACCTTCTAAATCTACTACTTATACTGTTCAGAAAGGTGATACACTTTATAGAATTGCAAAAAATAATAGTATGACAGTTGCTGAATTAATGGCTATGAATGGTCTTAATTCTAATTCAGTAATTAAAGCTGGTCAAAAATTAAAAATTAATGCAAAAGGAACAACTACAGCTGAAGTTGCTGTAAAGCCAGCCCCTGCTAAACCTGTAAATACAGGTAATTCGTCTACAATTGATGAAACTATAATTAGCATAACAGACAAAGTTCCTGATACAAGAACTTATGGGAATACAGTAAATGCAGACAATTCAACAAAATGGCCGGTTGCTAATCCAAAAGTTACCACTGTTAAAGGAAAAGTTTCCGGAGTGCAGTTAAATGCCAAAGTAAATGAAGCGGTAAAATGTATTCATGAAGGAACTGTAATGTATGTTGGTACTTACCGCGGATTTGGTCAGGTAGTATTTGTTCAGTCTAAAACAGGATTGATTTATGCTTATACAGGCTTAGGTTCTGTAAATGTAAAAAAAGGAGCATATCTTGTAGGTGATTCTGTAATTGGTACGGCTGGAGTTGATTCTCTTACAGGAAATTCTCAGATTACTTTTATGGTATTCCAGAATGGCCAGCCAATTGATCCAGCAAAAGCTCCAAGAAGTTAGTTACAAACGATTATTATATCTGTCACAAATTTTAATAAAAAGATTCATACAGGTAAGGGCATCATCCATAGCACGATGGGAGGTGCCCTTATTTATTTGAAGATAATCTGCAAGAAAATCAAGTTTATGTCGTGGTAAATATGGATATACCCATTTTGAATATCTTAATGTATCAATGGTTTTATTGCGGGCAGGGGTAATATCAGCTCTTTCAAGTTCAGAATTGATAAAATTTAAATCAAACTGTGCATTGTGAGCAATTAAAATGTTATTGGAAATATAATTTTTAAACTCTGGAAGCAATACTTTTATATCTGGACATTCCATTACCATAGAGTCTGTAATATGTGTAAGTTGTGTTATGAAAGGTGGAATTGGAAAACCTGGATTAAAAAGATGTTCCCAGGAAGAAATAATGCCGTCTTTGTTAAAAGTGACGGCACCAATTTCAATTATTCTACTGTCTGAAGGTGAAACGCCTGTAGTTTCAGTATCAAACGCTGTAAAAACTGCGCCTGCATTGTAGAGCAGGTGCAGTTTTTTATAATCAGTCAGAATCTTATTTAGATGCTGCATCAATAATCTTCTGGATATCAGCTGAAATTCCATCACAAAGTGCAGCTGCCTTCTGTTTAGCTTCTGCTAACCAGGCATCTGTACCTTCTCCTGCTGGAACCATAGAGTTGATATAGAATTTGATTTTTGGTTCTGTTCCAGATGGACGAGCAGATACGATTGTTCCGCTTTCCAAATAGAACTGAAGAACATTTGATTTTGGTAAATCTGGATCGCACATAAGGTCACGAACTCTAGTTACTTTTTCTCCCCCAAGTGTTACAGGTGGATTAGCACGCATTGAAGCCATCATATTTTTCATAGTTTCAACACCAGACATTCCTGGGAAGTTCTGAGAAATTGCACGATCTTCAAAGTAACCATATTCTTTATACATTTCATCAAGATGTTCAAGTAATGATTTACCCTGTGAACGCCAGTAAAGAATCATTTCTGCACACATTGCAGCTGCTGAAACACCGTCTTTATCCATAACATCTGTTTCAACCTTATAACCATAAGATTCTTCCAAACCGAATACATAGTTATGTGAACCATCTGCTTCAAAATTCTTTTCAATAGCGGCAATCCATTTAAATCCTGTAAGACAATCTAACATTGTTACACCGTACTTTTTACAGATGTAATCACCAAATGGAGATGTTACAATTGAGCGTATACATGCTGGATTTGCAGGCATTTTTCCGAATTCTTTGCGAGAAAGGAGTACATATTCCATAAGTAATGCACCCATCTGGTTTCCAGAAAGAAGTACCCAGTTTCCGTTTTTGTCTGGAAATGCAGTACCAAAGCGGTCAGCATCTGGGTCTGTAGCCATAAGACCATCAGCCTTTTCTTTTTTGGCCAATTCTACAGCCATAGTTAAAGCTGGTTTTTCTTCTGGATTTGGCTTTTCTACTGTTGGGAAGTTTCCATCTGGTTCTCTCTGTTCTGGAACTGTGATGATATTTAATCCAAGATCACCAAGAACTTTTTCTACATGCATAGCACCAGTTCCGTGGAGTGGAGTATAAACGATGCGAACATCCTTTGCCTTTTCTTTGATTAATTCTGGACGGAAAAGCTGAGCTTTACACATTTCCCAATATTTTTCATCAATTTCTTTATCAATGATTACGAGTTTTTCTGTAGCAATAGCTTCAACTCTTGTCATTGTCTTAACTTCTGTAACTTTGTTAACTTCTTCAATGATACCAACATCATGAGGTTCAATTACCTGAGCACCATCATCCCAGTATGCTTTGTAACCATTGTACATACGAGGATTGTGAGAAGCTGTTACAACAACACCAGTCTGTGCACCAAGCTGGCGGATTGCATAAGAAAGCTCTGGAGTTGGGCGGAGACTAGAAAAGAGATAAGCTTTAATTCCGTTAGCAGCAAAAATTAATGCTGTAGCTTCTGCAAAAACATCAGAATTCAAACGGCTGTCATAAGCAACAACTGCACTTAATGTTCCAGCCTTTGCTCTTTCTGGGAATGCTTTAATTACATAGTTTGCAAGTCCCTGTGTAGCAAGATTAATTTCACGAGTATTCATACGGTTTGTACCGCCACCCATGATTCCACGAAGACCACCTGTACCGAATTCGAGAGTCTGATAGAATCTGTCTTCAAGTTCCTTGTAATCTTCTTTAGCAATTAAATCTTTTACCTCGTTACTGAAGCGGGCATCCTGTTCTGCAGCAATGTAAGCTTCTGCACGTTTTAAGATTTCTGATTTGTCCATATATGTCTCCTATCGAAATTTATAACTATTTTGTTTCTATATAATAATACAAAATTTATATTTAAAAATAAAGTTTTTTTTGAAGGATAAACATTACATTTTATCTGCAAGCTGTAACATTTCAGTTTCCCATGCTAATAAATCTTTTTCTACCTGAGGTTTTTGACCTTTTACATCACACATAATACGGAATACTGGCTCTGTTCCACTACCACGCATCCAGATATATGCAACTGGTTCATCTTTTGCATCTTTGAATAGAACCTTTAAGCCACCTTTACCGGAAAGAGAAAAATCTTTAACTTCACGGGTTTCTTTTGTTCCATTTGTAATGATCCCTTCCCAAGAACAGATGTTGAATTTTTTTACCAGTTCAGACTGTTTTTCATTCCACTGTTTTATAAATACTTTCTGGAAATTACCTTTTAAAACTGTATGATCTGTAGTATTTATATGAAGGACAGCTCTAGGTTCACTTACGCCGGTGGTTGTGTATTTAGGAAGAGTTTCAAGAATATCAGATAAAGTGAAATCTTTTTTATATTCAATTCCTGCTTTTTTACACCAGATTTCATAAAGTCCATCCTCACGAATTGAAAGCAGTTTAATAATTGCAAAAATAGTATTAAGAGGATCTCTTACAGCACTTGGATATGTAATTGTACCGCCGTTTGAACCTTCACCTAGAATACGAACATCGTATCCCATATCTCTGTGTTCACGGGCACAATTTACAACATTTGCTTCACCAACTTCTGCACGGAAAACCTGACCTCCAAGTGTATGCACAATTTCTTCAATGCGCATGGAAGTAGGACAGTTTACGCATACTGCTGGTTTAAAGTCTTTTGTTATTTTACCAGAATCTTTTTCGGTATGATTATGTTTCCAGATTTGATAAGTAACTTCTGCAAGAACAGATAAACTGAAAACTTCCTGGGCTTTAAGTATAACTGCCTGTTTAAGTTTTTCGTCCCAATAAACAATGTTACCACGGTCTCCATCGCAGTCTGGCATATATCCAAGAACAACTTCTTTATGACCTTCCTTGTGGAGCTTTTCCATTTGTGCAGCAACATGAACTAGGTTTTCTGCTTCTGGAATAATTTCGTGTACAATCTGGCCAGGCTTATCATTAATTGAATAAAAATTAATATTGTGTGCTTTGAAATATCCTTTATCAATAGAAACTGTACGGGCTGAGCCATTGAAATCACATACAATTCCAACTGGGGTAGAAGCAATTGCCTTATGAATGAAAGAAAAAATCTGTTTCTGTTCTTCTTCATCTTTGGAATCTGTAATTGTTACATTCATAAAGTCGTAGTAAGCTTTTACAGCATTATGTTTAGCAGTTGCTTCATCATCCCAAACATGTTTAATTTCAGAATTTTTCTGGTTATCAATAAGATATTTAATTGCTGCAATGTATTCATCATCATTTATTTTTTTTCGGAAGTCTGCAGTAACAATTGCATTCTCTGCTGCGTTTAGTACACCACCATCATTTGTTCCGAACTTAATTCCGTTATGACCAATTGGATTATGACTTGCAGAAATATAAATAAAGCCATCAAGCTTACGGGCATAGGCCATTATTTCTGGCGCAGCTGTTACTCCTAAAAACTGAATGACTGCCTTTTTGGCAGTAAGAATATTAATTACAGCTTCTGCAATTTTTGGGCCTGTGGGGCGGGCATCCATACCAACTGCAATTACAGGATTTTCAATATCCAGTTTTGTGTACAAATATTCAACAAAACAATCAGCGGCAACCATGGCAATATTATAATCGTCATTGCTGATATCAGGAGTTGCATCCTGTTCAATTTGAGAAATTGCAAATACTTTACGCCAGCCAGAAGCTGACAGAATCATTGTACTGTCTAAACCCATTTATTTACCTGATTGATTAAAAGTTATGTGTCCAGCTGAAGGCTGCTTGCTTAAAATACCATTCAGTTCCAGTTGTTGTTAATTTTGGTTCTTCATTACTGCTGTTATGTGGAACTCCAAAACTTCTGCGGCTTGCAAAAGTAAAGGCACAGGAAAGTGTATCTTTTGAACCAAACTTGAACTGCATGATTGGAGAAATAGAAAGTTTATTATATGCACCATTAAAAGGCTTGTAAGCTGGATTTAAGTTTTTGTCATTATAGTTATGTTCAGCCTCAAACATTCCGCCAATTCTATAAAGAACTAAAGGCATCTGGTATGCAAGAATTGCACACTGATAAGAACACCAGCCATCTAAATAATGAATATCAGCCTGCCAGCCCCAAAGATTATTGGATTGTGTACCTGTAAAACCATGGTAATAAGCCTGATATGTGTACTGCATTACAACATGAGTCCAGTTTCCAGACCAGATTGCACCTGTATCAAACTGAAAAAGTCCCCGTAACCAGGCTTTGTATAGCATTCCACTGAATGGAGTTACAGCTTCATATTCATAACCATTATAAAAAGCAATACCTTTAATTCCACCAAGATTCCAGCCAGAGCCAAGTTCACCACCAGCCTGAAATTCCAGAAATGGTAATGGGCTGAAGGTTGCCTGCACCCCCCCTTTAATCGTAACCGGCGAAAGTTCAATGTGACCATTTAAATCCAAATGTGCACCGTTTAAAAGAAAGTTTTCTCCCAGTGGAGTAGGGAGCCTGTAAGTAGTATTAAAAGTAGTTCTTGCACCAAAACAGCTGTAAGCACCTGTGATTGGTGCAAAATGAGTATCTCCTGGTACATAATCAGTTGCAGGAGAATATGTAACATCAGTTACAATATGGAATTTTAATGGATCTTCGTTCTGTGCAAATAAAAAACCACTGAAACATAATAAAGCTGATAAAACAACTGCAGATTTAATTTTCATTATTTTGCCTCTTAATAAATTGTAATATTGTAATTCAAAGTACTTGTCTGACCCATAGAATCCGTTACCATTAAACCTAAAGTAATTTTTCCAGGTGTAAGCATAGTTTCGCCAAGAAGAAATAAATCATCTCTAGGATAAATATCATCACTTGTATATTTCTTTTTGCTTCCGTTAATACAGATTTTGCCGTTTTCCTGAGCAACAGTGTTGTAAGAAAGTTCATCAACAACAACACCGTTAAATAAAACTGAAGTTTTAGCTGGCATTACAACAGCATTTCTTTTCTGGTAGATTTTGTACAAGCCAGAAGAGAAGGTTCTGTTTGTACTTAAAGAAAAAATCTGTCCGTTACGATTTACCAGAGAAATATCACTTAAATAATATTTTAATTCAGATTCCATTCTTGACATAAGTATTTTTGGATTAATAGCAGTTGAGTTTTTTGTATCAATAATCTGGAATTCAAGATTGTTCTGATCTGTCTGATATGCTGTATTTCCTGTAATTCCTAAAGTAGAACCTTTTTCAATAAAAGTTTCTTTTATATCATTTGTTGTAAGACTATTATCATCAAGATTGCCGTAAACTGAAAGAAGATTGTCTTCATGAGAAATAATTACTGCAGTTCCCAAAGTTGATGGGAAAAAATCTGAATCGTCATTAGTGTCTGAAATTACAATTAAAAGTCTTCCGTTTTCTGAAGCTGTAACAGTATCTGGTTCTTTAAAAACAAGAGAGGTACTGATTTTGCTTCCCCGTAAATGACCAAAATAGGATTTAAAAGAATCTTTATTTACATTAGAAATTGGCCAGTCAAAGGCAAATGCTGAAAGCGCAATAAAAGTTATAAGTGCAGAAATGGTAAGCTTTTTCATATTAGCCTCTTGATAATGAGATTTTGGAAATTGATGTATTGTTTCCAATGTAAAGATTGTTGTTAAAAGTTTTCATAAAGGCTGTATCTGCGGTAAATGAAAACTTTCCTTCCAAAGTATTAGTTTTATCAATCATATAGACTGTGTACTGAGATTTTGTTTTACCAAGGAGAAATACAAAATCTTCAGATTCTTCAATATTGATGATTCTGTCTGAAATTGGAATCATGTAATTTTTTTCGGTTGCAATATTGTAGATTCCTAAGTTTCCTTCAAAAAGATAGAAAACTCTTGAGTTATCCTCAGTAAAATGTACAAGAGTTCTGTATGGTGAACTTTCGGAAATAAAGTAATGGAAAATAATTTTCTGCTGATTGTTTTCTTTTTGAGAAAGCACAAATCTCTGCTGTTCATGACCAGAAACAGAAGCTATATAATTTCCATCTGAAGAAATATCCAAACCTAAAATTACAGGGTAATCGCTTCCGCCTGGTGCAAAATCAATTGCAATAGAACCATCTGAATTATCAAATAATTTGATTTTACCATCGGCAAAACCTGCTGCTGTATATTTTTGAGAAGAAGCAAAGGCTGTAATTGGAAGTGTACCTTCGTAGGTCCAGGCTGTGTCTCCGTTATATAAAACTTTTGAAAAAGAGTTTCCTCCTGGAAGGAAAATATAAGAGTTGTTGTCTCTAAAGTAAGGGTAGCCGGCAGTTTTTATAGATCCCTGAAGCTCTCCTTTCTGATTGTAAAAAGGAATTTTTGTGGAATTTGTACTATAAATTGAGTAGTAGTAATCAGAAATACTAGCCATGGCAGGGAAGGACTCGTATAAAGTTACTTTGCCGTCTTCTGTAAAATAACCTAAGGATTGGCCCAGTTTAAAATAAATAGTAGGTTTACTTTCTTTGTTCTCGTCAATTGCTGGAGCAGAAACACTGATTTTCCATTCAGGAGTAAACTGAAATTCCTTTCCTAAAGGTTTTGCTGCTAAAATTATGTATATTAATGTAAAGAATATTATTAAGAATATGATTAAAGGTGCAGTTTTTTTAGATTTCATAGGTTAATTATATTCCATAAAGGTCAAAATATCAATTCAAACAATTTTTCTTGACAAAAGACCGTAAAGAATGCAAAATATTACATAGATTTCAAATAAAAAGTAAATTTTTAATATAGGGAACTTTGAAAATGGGTGACGACATTCTTACTATTGAAGAAGTAGCAAAATATCTTCGTGTTTCTGACAGAACTGTTTATGACTGGGCACAGAAAGGTGAAATTCCTGCTGGAAAAATTGGAACAGTTTGGCGTTTTAAGAAGTCAGAAGTTGAAAACTGGGTAAATGCCCGCCTTTCTTCCGATGCTAACAAACAGAATGAAATTCAGGTACAGGTAAAGAATATTCTTTCACCTGATAGAATTATATTTATTTCACAGACAACAAAGCATGATGCCCTGGTTGAACTTGCAGATGCACTTGCAACCGCACCACAGATTAAAAACGAAGCTGAACTTACACAGGAAATCTTAAAACGAGAAGAATTGATGTCTACATCAATTGGTTGTGGAATGGCTATTCCTCATGTAAGACTTTCTTCTGTAACAGACTTAGTTATGGCTGTTGGTATCTGTAAAAAGCCAATTGAAGATTTCCAGGCTTTTGATGATCAGCCAGTAAATCTTCTTTTTATGATTGCTGCGGCATATAATCAGCATTCATATTACTTAAAGACAATTTCTAACTTTAGTGCAAAATTAAAGAATGAGGATTTAAGAAAAGCAATGCTTGAATCTAATTCAGCACAGGAAGTTTACAATTTGCTTTTAAATGCAAACTAAAAAATAAAAGCTGTCAGATAGGTTTGTATTATATCGTCATCCTGAAACAGGTTCAGCATGACAAATACTGTCTGGCAGCTTTTTTATTTATGGAAGTAAAACTTCAATCCATTTACTTCTGTCAGAATGTTCTTTAGAAATCATTCCCCAGGTAACAGGTGCAGTTGTTTCTCCCATAATAAATTCCAGATTTGTTCCAGGTAATTTAAATGTTTGACCAGGAGCATCAATTAAAGTACAAGCCATAGCATGAGAATACTGTGGAGAAAAAATCATAATACTTTCAATTCCCAAGGTTTTTAAAAGCATACAGATAAGCAGGGAACGACTATCGCAATCATTCCCTGTGCCTGCTAGCATTCTAGGAAGAGATGTAAAGTCTGAATCACTGCTTTTTTCACCACGGTAATAATCAAAATTTTGTACCCAGCTTAAAAGTTCCTGAGCGTATGCAATTTCAGGATTTTTAGGATTTTTAGATTTAATATTGAACCAAAGTGCATCATAAATATCTGCAGATACATTTTCTAAGCGACCAAAGCTGTCTCTGTAAATCATTCTGTAATATCTCTGCCAGGCTTCCTTCCACATATTATGTTTACCGTAAAGGGTAAGAACAGCATATTCCATATCTACAATCCACTGGGATGCCTCTTCATCACTTTTATCAATAAATGTATAAACTTTGTTGCCATTTATATCTAAAGTAATGTTTTTTGTTCCTTCTTTTGGAAAAGCATAGGTAACAATAATTCCCGGTGTATTATAGTTTTCCATGTCTGTAGAAAGACTGTTTAGAGTTGAAAAAATAAACTGTTCACATCCCAGTTCCTTTTCTTCTGGTGCATAGCAGATAAGAGTAAGATAATAGCCTTTAGTTTGTAATGGAGCGCACACTGACCAGCCGGCATAGGATTGGTCTAGAATCATAGAAAATTTTCCCACCGAACATTTTGTTTTGTTCCAGTCAAAATTATCCAGATCAGTTTTAGCATTAAGTTTGTTCATCTGATTTTTAAGAACAGTATTTGATGTTCCTTTATCATCCTTTACAACCTTCATAATTAAAGAAACCGGAATATTTGGATGTTGCAAAAAATAGCTGGTTCCATCTTCTGAGTAATCTTTAATTTCGTAACCTTCTGGTAAATCAAGAGAATAACCATAATCTGTGTCAGTTATAGTTTCTGCAAAAATAGGGAATAAACAAAAAAATGTAATTAATAGAACTGAAATTTTCTTTATCAATACTGGCCTTGTCATTTATTTTTACCTCGTTTATTATATTTCGGATGAATTCTATTCCTGTTTTATATGAGAATGAAGAAATTCTGGTTATTAATAAACCAGCCGGTCTTGCGGTTCAAGGTGGCAATGGTATTTCTCATTCATTAGATAAAGATTTTTCACAGACTTTAGGTTACAAAATCTTTCTTGTACATAGACTTGATCGGGATACTTCTGGATTAATGATTGTTGCAAAATCTGCTTATGCGGCTAATAAGTGGACAAAGCTGATAGGCAGCAAAGCTGCAAAAAAAGAATATCTGGCATTATGTGCTGGAACCTTAAAAAATAAATCTGGTGTAATTAAAGATGATTTGATTCAGCACGGTGAAAGTAAATCTGCAGTAACTTATTATAATGTAGAAAAACAATGGAATACCTCAATTTCACCAGAATATTCACAGGAAATTACATCGGTACCTTTAAGTTTAATCAGATTAAAACTGGAAACTGGCCGTATGCATCAAATCCGTATTCATCTTGCAAAACAGAATTGTCCTATTGCAGGAGATGATCAGCACGGTAACTTTAAGATTAATAAACTGTTAAAAAAACAGCTGAAGGTTAAAAGGCTGATGCTTGCATCTGTAAAGCTTACTATGCCAATTGATGGGAAAGAAATGGTTTTTGAAATTCCTTTACCAGAAGATTTTCCTGTAGAGCAATAGGTTTACAGATACATATTATTGAAAAAAAACGATATAAAGGTTAAATTAATAGTATGTTTGATGTTAAAGATACAGACTTTTTTGATATGGAAGATGAAGCTTTTGATACAATTGTTGAAAGTGATATCTCATTTACTGGTAATATAAAAATCAAAAAGTCATTTATGATTCGCGGAAAAGTAAACGGTTCTATTGATTCCGTAAGTGATTTGGTAGTTGATTCTGATGCAGTTGTTAATGCTGATATAAAAGCAGAACGTGTTTTAATTCGTGGAAAAGTTAAGGGCAATGTTGTTGGTAACAAATTGATTTTTGTTACTGCTTCAGGTTCTCTTGATGGCGATATTACAACACAAAAAGTTGTTCTTGAACCAGGATGTGTATTTACTGGTAAATGTACAATGATTACAGGTTAATTATGAAAAAGTTATCTTTAGTTTTAGTATTATTACTTTCCATTTCAAATATTTATGCACAGACAAAACAGGATGCTTTGGTTTTGTATCATAATGGTCGCTACAGAGAATCTGTACAGGTTTGTGAAGAAGAATTAAAAGAAAATCCAAACCGTGTAGAATCTTATGTTGTAATGTGCTGGTCTTTAGTAAAAAATAAACAGTATGCAGAAGCTGAACAGCGTGCAACAGAGGGACTCGTTATAAGTCCTTATGATTTAAGACTTGTAGAAATACTTGCTGAATCAAAATATTATCTTGGGAAAAATCAGTCTGCTATGGAACATTTCCAGCGTTATGTCGCTAATGCTCCTGAAAGCGGATCTCGTGTTGGTACTGCTTATTATTTTATGGGAGAAATCTTTATTAAGCAGGCTAGATATCAGCATGCAGATATTGCACTTTCTTCTGCTGTAAAAAAGGAACCTTTGCTTGATTCCTGGTGGGCTCGCCTGGGTTATGCAAGAGAAATGGCTGGTAACTATATAGAAGCAATCAATGCTTACGATGAAGCATTAAGATTGAATTCATCTTCTTACGATGCATCTCGTGGTCGCGAAAGAGTAAGCGCAAAACTTCAGTAAGATAGAACAGTGAATACAATTAAAATAGAAACCCTGGGCTGTCGCTTAAATCAAATTGAAAGTGAAGCTGCAGGGCGTTTTTTTTTAGATAAAGGTTTTCATGTTGACATGAGTTCAACCACAGCTACTTCTGTAGAAAATACAGAGGTTTGCCTTGCTATTTTAAATACCTGTACAGTTACACAAAAAGCGGAGCAAAAAGCCAGAAGAATTATCCGTCTTATGCTTAAAAAATATCCTCAGGCTGCTGTTCTTGTTACAGGATGTTACGCTCAGCTTTCAAAAGAAGAAATCCTTAAAATGAACCAGAGAATATGTGTTATTGGTGGTCAGATAAAATCAAGAATTGAAGAAGTTCCTGCTTTGTTGCAGAGTTGCTTAAATGATTCCTGGTCAGCAGATACATTTGCTAAAAAAGTTCAATCTGAAATTACAGATAAAATTGTTGTAAAACCTGGATTTCCTGAGAAGGCATTTAAATTGTCAGCAAGTTCTTTTGTTGCTCATTCCAGAGCCAGTCTTAAAATTCAGGATGGATGTAATTCAAATTGTTCTTATTGTGCAATTCATATGGCTCGTGGTTATTCAGTTTCTCTTGATGTTCAAACTGCAATTGACCGTGTAAAAGAGCTGGAAGCTTTGGGGCATTCAGAAGTTGTTCTTACTACAGTAAATATTGGTCAATATAAAGGTGTTTGGAAAGACGGCTATTGTAATTTTACTGGGTTGTTAAAATTACTTTTGGAAAATACAAGCACAATTTCTTTTAGAATTTCCAGTCTTTATCCAGAAGTTGTTGATGATGAATTCTGTAAAGTTATTGCAGATAAAAGAGTTAGACCTCATTTTCATATTTCAGTACAGAGTGGCTCTGATGCTGTATTAAAAAATATGAACAGAGTTTATAAATCTAAGGCTGTGCTTGATGCATGTAATAAAATTAAATCTGCAAAAAATAATCCTTTTTTAGCCTGTGATATTATTACAGGTTTCCCCGGTGAAACTGCAGAAGATTTTGAGCAGACAATGGATTTATGTAAAAAGTGTAATTTTGGCTGGATTCATGCTTTTCCATTCTCAGAGAGACCTGGAACTGTTGCTGCTACATTAAAAAACAAAGTGCCACAGTCAGTTTCAGGTGAAAGAGCTAAACAGATAACAGAATGGGCAATCAACCAGAAAATTAAATATATTGAACAATGGTGTGGGGTAGAACTGGAAGCCATACTGGAGACTTGTAAACGGCCTGTTGCAATGAGTGGTGGCGCCACAAATCAGATTTATATTTATCATTTGATGACAGAAAATTTTATTCATTGTGAAATCCAGTCTCCAAAAATGCTGGAATTAAATAAACAGGTAAAAATAAAAATTATAAAACCATTATCAGACCGCATTACAAAAGGCGGTGAAATAGAGGCTTTAGCACAATTTATCTAGGTGAATAGAAGGAAAAATAACTTAAAAATTTTCCAAAATTTCCCTATTTACCTCTTGATTAAGTTTGTTAAAAAGTATATATTATTAATCACGCAACGGGCAGTAGCGCAGCTGGTAGCGCGTCTGGTTTGGGACCAGGATGTCGCAGG
>JAEDFM010000067.1 GCA_016292805.1 Treponema sp.
TGTCAAAAACGGGGCGTTGCGGGGTGTCCCCGCTGGATGGGGTGGGGACAGACCTTGGCTGGCCCCAGGGGAAGGACTCTTCCCCTTTTATTTATTTTTCTGGAGTAAAAAGCTTCCATTGGCCGGGAGCAAGGGCTGAATCCAGGGAATAAGGGCCGATTTTACTGCGATGAAGGGAAGTAACCTGGTTATTTAAGGCCAGAAACATTCGTTTTACCTGATGGAAAAGGCCCTGATTTATGGTAAGGGTACAGGTATTTGGGCTTTCAAAACTGAGAAGTGCCCCGGAAACGAATTGCTGAGGAGCTTTTTTTTCGGCAGGGAGGGACAGACCTGTAAAACACTTGTCTATATAAAACTGCTGCTGCTCAACGGGGACAGACCTTAAAAGAGTAACCTTATAAGTTTTTGAAATATTGTTTTCGTGGCGGGTAAGAAAGTTTGAAAACTGGCCGTCGGTTGTAAGAAGAAGAAGGCCGGTGGTGTCGGCATCAAGGCGGCCTACGGTGTGGAGGCGGTGGCCCCGTTTTGCCTGCAGAAGCTGCTGATATTCTGGTGGGAGAAGCTGGTAAACGGTTTGATGGGAGTCGGAAACGCTGGAACAAACTAGGCCGGCTGGCTTATTCATCATTATGTATAAATTACACATGGGAATTGCGTTCCCAAAATACGCCGTCTGAATAGCCCTGAATGGATTTGTCGTTGTCTGCGCGGTTAAGGCGTTTTTGTGCCAGCATGGCGTATTCCTGATTAATTTCTATTCCACAGAAATTGCGGCCCAGTTTTTTTGCTGTTACGCTTGCTGTTCCACTGCCTAAGAATGGGTCGAATACCATATCACCAGGTTCTGTAGAGGCTAAAATCAGCTTTGCATACAGTTTTTCTGGTTTTTGAGTAGGATGATCTGTGTTTTCTGGCATGGACCAGAATGGAATGCTTATATCGTCCCAGAAGTTTGATGGGCAGGTTAGGCGGAAGTTTCCTTCCTTTTCTTCTTCCCAATCTTTTGGTTTACCGTCTACCTTATATGGAGCTATTACCTTTCTCTTAATTTTTACTGCATCTACATTGAAGTAGTAATTTTCGGGATCTTTTACTGCAAACCAGATGTCTTCCATTCCATTTTTCCAGTTTGCTTTGGCGCCACGGCCTTTTTCCCGCTGCCAGGTAATTCTGTTTAGAATTGTAAGCTCTTTTTCTACGGCTCTCTGGAGTGCTGATGTGCATTTCCAGTCGCCACAAATATAAAGTGAACCATCAGCCTTTAGTTTTTTACAAACTGCAGGAAACCAGCTTTCCAGGTATTTATCGTAATCATCGGCTTTCATGGCTGCAAAACTAAGGCCATTGAAGTTTTTTGAAAGATTGTAAGGTGGGTCGATGATGATTAGGTCTGCAAAATTGTCTGGTAAAAGCTTTAATGCTGCAATAATATCTGCATTAATTGTTTTGTTTACAAAATCAGCTTTTTGTTCCAGCATTTCTGTGGTGACCAGCTGATTTTTTAGTTCTTCAACTTCTTCTGGGAGGAGTGTAATTGTTCTGTTCCTGGGTGCTCGTTCTTTTGTCTGCATGATTTTGTACTTAGAAAATGGCAATCATTGCAAAAATCCAGATGAAAAGCAAAACTGATGACATTTTCATCCCGATTCCAAGAATAAAGCCACCGAATGCTCCAAATGCAGCCTTGAAAACTCTTTTCATATTGCTGGAATCATTAATAATTTCGCCAATGCAGGCTCCAACAAATGGACAGAAGATAATTCCAAGAGGGCCAATAAAGAAACCTACTATAAGTCCTATTGTACATCCCCAGGTTCCGGCTTTAGATCCACCGGCTTTTTTTGTCATTGTTACTGGCAAAATATTATCCATGATTGAAACAAATACTGCCAGTAATCCTGTAAGAATTAAAATCCAAACTGGTGTGTGAATATAGGAAATCCAGCGGCCTAGTAAAAGGCCCAGCCAAGCAAGTGGTGCTCCAGGTAATACTGGAACAACTGTACCTATAAGTCCAATAACGAGACATACAATTGCAATGATAAGTAATATCCAATCTAAAATCATAGTTTAAGTGTAACAATTTTTTACAATTTGGTATATTGTCATCTATGAATAAAATATTTGCTTTTTTTAAAAAAGAAATAATGCTTACAGTTTCAGTTATTGCGGCTGTAATATCTTTGTTTATAACTCCACCTTCCAAGGCTCTTTTGGAATCTATTGACTGGAAAACCTTAGCTACTCTTTTTATGCTTCTTTCTGTTTTGGAAGGCTTTAAAAAAGAAAATATATTTAATCCTTTGTTAAAACGAACTTCCAGACTTTGTTCTATGAAAGGTCTGACCTGTTTTTTTGTATATTCGGTTTTTCTTACATCTATGTTTGTAACAAATGATGTTTCACTGATAATTTTTGTGCCACTTACTATTATGCTGTTTAAAGCTGGCGGTAAAGAGCAGTACATTATTCCTGTATTAACTTTTGAAAATATTGCTGCTATCCGCGGTTCTCTGCTTACACCTTTTGGCAGTCCTCAGAATCTGTTTCTTTTTAGTCAAAGTGGAATAAGTGCTCCATCCTTTATGCTTATGATGCTTCCTTTGTGGCTTTTCAGCAGTGTTTTGCTTTTTATCTTTATTCTGTTTTTGTATAGAAAAGACGAAAAGGAATTGATTACTATTGAAGAGGAAAAGCTTTGCGAAGAATGGAAAAAAGAAAATCGGGGCAAAAGAATTCTTTACATTACTCTTTTTGTGATTATTGTAGCTACTATTGTTTCCAGAACAGTTTTCTGGCCTTATGTAACAATTGTAGTTGCTGCTGCATTGTTGATTTTTGACCATAAGATTTTGTTCAGAACTGATTATGTGCTTTTACTGACTTTCTTCTGTTTCTTTGTTTTCAGTTCATCAATCTGCGGAAATCCAGCTATTTCTGAGTTCTTGAAAAAATGGGTTGGTGGTCATGAATATGTATGGAGTATTCTGCTTAGTCAGATAATTTCTAATGTTCCGGCTAGTATTGTTTTGTGGCCTTTCACTGTTAATCTTAAGGCCCTTTTGTATGGGCTGGATAGTGCCGGGCTTTGTTCTATTATTGGTTCACTGGCAAGTGTAATCAACCTTAGAATCTATAGTCGTGAATATCCTGGAAACAGTATGAAGTTTATTAGAAAATTCACATGGATTAGTCTGATTTTCTTTGCCGTTGTAGCTGGGCCTCAGTATTTATTGCTACGCTTGTGGTAATTTAAGGAGATTTTTATGATTCAGATTTTTGGAACTACAAAAAGTTTTGATACAAAAAAAGCTCAGATGTGGTTTAAGGAAAGACGAATTCCTTTTCAGTTTATTGATCTTAAAGAAAAAGCTATGAGTAACGGGGAATTTGATTCTGTAGTAACTGCTTTAGCCAGAGTTTATGGAAGCAGAGCTGATGCTATTGATGCTATGATTGATAAGAAAAGTAAGGATTATGCATCTATTGCTTATATTGATGATGGTGATAAGGCTGAAAAGCTATTGGAATGCCAGAGTCTTATGGTGCAGCCAATCTGCAGAAATGGAAAAGATAAAGCTACAGTTGGATTGGCAATAAAAACCTGGGAAGAATGGAAATAAAAAAGCAGTCTTTTACAACTACCCTTAATCATTTTTAGTCTGTGATTATTTATTTTTTAATAAATCACGGATTTCTTCAAGAAGAACTGCTTTGTCAGATTTAATTACTGGAATATAATATTGATTAGTATCTGTAACTTTTGTACATTTATGGTTGTATTAATACATATACATTTTTCGGAGGTATTACTATGAAAAAGATGCTTATTGTTATTGCTGCTATGACGGCTTTGTCAGTTTGTGCTTTTGCACAGGAAAATGAATCAGAAAAAGTTCGTGTAGATATTGTTGCTGCTGATAGTGTTTGTACTAACATTTTTTCTACTGTAAATACGACTACATTAGGAGTTCGTATAGGTCTTAATAACAACAAGGTTGGAATCCTTGCAGGGGGAATGCTTAGAGAAGGTTTTTGCACTGGAAATATAGAATCTGGTTTTAATATGGATTTTTATATTGGTGGAAATCCATTTATAGGTGTGGAATTGTGGAATGCTGAAATTCTTGCTGGATTAACTATAGTTGGCGAAGGTGGAATTGGACCATATGTTGCACTTAATTATAATATAGACTTAATAAAACCTGAAACCGGTTTTACAGACCGCTTAAGCTTAAAACTTGGCGCTGAATATTTTTGGGATGGTTTTACAGGTGCCCACAGTAATGCTGAAAATGCTGGCCTGGATGCTGTGACTATAGATATTGTTTCTATAATGATACCAAAAGTGTCAGTGGGTATTCAGTATACTTTTGGATGGGGATTCTAAAATTTTAATAAAATTTGAATAAAAATTAAAACTGGCTGATATTTTCAGCCAGTTTTTTTTACATCTTAATTCTTAAAAGTCTTCCGGAATTAATTAAGGCTCTTACAAATTCATCAATCAAGACTGCTACAATTGCGCCCAGCATGCCCCATTTGAATACAAGAATAAATAAAGATGCCAGACTGATGATAAATACAGTTCCAAAAAGCTGTGTGTAGAACATCCATTTTGTGTCACCATAACCTTTGATTCCGCTTCCAACAATTACATTTGTAGATTTAGAGAAAAGGTTTACACAGACTAATGCCAGATATAAGTGTGAGCCCTCTATAATGCTTCTGTCTTTAGTAAAAATTCCAACTATCTGTTCAGGGAAAATCAGTGCCAAAACCAGGGTTGCAGCAGAAACACAGCATGCCCAAAAAATAGAAGTTTTAATTACGCTTCTGTAGGTTTTTATATCTTTTGCGCCGGTAGCTTCGCCTGTAAGTGTAACAGTTCCACTTCCCAGAGAGCCCATAACAATTCCTCCAATCATTTCTATTGAGAATACAATTGAATAGATTCCAGCCGCTGTATCACTGATTGTATTGAGCAGACTGATTAATGTAATGTTTCCAATATTCCAGCAGAATTCTTCAAGTGCAGAATTAACTCCAAGTTTAAGGGTTCTGATGTAGGAAGAAAACTTTGCATGAATTATCTGACTGAAGGAAGGCTTTGTAATAAGATTTTTAGACTTTGCAACAATTATTACAATGTAGATTCCTCCCAGATATTCTGCGATTGTTGTTCCAAGGGCAGCACCGGCAATTCCCATAGCAGGAAGACCAAGCTTTCCAAAAATAAGAATGTAATCCAGAGCAATGTTTAAACAGGAACGAATCAAACCATAGGTTACAAAAGGTTTTGTGTAGTTTGATGTCTGAAGCATAGTCATCATGGAACAGCCGATCCCAGTTACAATGTAGATAGGTGCAAAAAGTCTAGTGTAGTTTACACAATAATCCATTACTGTTGGCGCTACTCCCATAAGCTTAAAAACTACTGGAGAAAAGAAAGTCCAGAAAAGAAAAAGAATAAATGGAATAATATTGTGGAAAATATGTAAAGATGCTGCATATTCTTTTGCCTGTTCAATTTTTCCTTCACCAACAGCCTGACTTATTAAAATTGAGGCACCCATAGCAAGTGAATAAACAATAGACATTGTTGTCCAGATTGGTGCAGTAGCATTTCCAACGGCACTTACATACAGAACATCAAGACGGCCCAAAAAAATGCGGTCAATAAGCATTTGAATATTTGAAATCAAATTACTGAGCATAATAGGTACAGCAATCTGTAATAGGCGTCGTTTGTATTCTTTCATAGCATAAACTCCTGACGGTGAAAAAATAACATTTTGAAACTTTTTGCAATTGTATAATTATATTGATTTTTGGGATATAAAGTTGGAGTTGAAAAAGTCTACAAATCGTAGATGATTTACGAATTGAAGACTGTACGGAGTAAAAAAAACGCCCACCCTCCAAACGGAGAACGAGCGCATTTCGCAAAAACCAATAAAGGACTCGCAAAAAAAGCCCGTTCCCCCAAATGAAAACAGGCGTATTTCACAATGGTTTGTGCCGCGGGTCACGTCGGCACGAAACTAATTTATCTGGCAGCGCAAGCTGTCCAGATATGATAATGCTAACCTGCAAAGTTTACTTTGTCAGGTTGAGCATTGATTTATCATAATCACTAGGTGGCACAAATCCCATAAGCTGCATAAGTGTTGCAGGCCAGCTAGAAATTCCAAGACCTTCGTTCAATTCCAATTCATATTCCCCTTTGTATTCAGGGTCATAGATGATACCAGGAACTGGGTTCAAAGAGTGTGAAGTCTTTGGCTTTGGTTCGCCGTCTGCGCCCATTGCAACAGAACCGTCCTTCTTGTGTTCGTACATATCATCACTGTTTCCGTGGTCAGCAGTCAGACACAAAATTCCACCTGCTTTTTCAATGGCAGCCTTAAGACGACCAAGCTGTAAATCCATTCCTTCCATAGAAC
>JAEDFM010000068.1 GCA_016292805.1 Treponema sp.
TCCAAAAGAATTATCTTATTTCTTATTAACTTCATTTATTACGCAAATATCACCATGGATAATCATTATACCTTAGTTTTTGGGATTTTTTGTTAAAATAAATCACGATAAATCAATGTTTAGAAGTTTTTTCGGGCGTGCCGGCTAAAGCCGTCGAGCTTTGCGCACTTCCGCTATCGCTCCATTCCTTCGCTACGCTACGGAACGCCTTCGGCGGTGCTCCAATCTCTCACGCAAGCAAGCTCGCAGGTAAGCTTTTCAAACAAGGTCTAAAAGACAATTGAGCCTTGAACTGATTGTCCCGCTGAACATTTACAGATTCCATTTTAAATGGAAGATCTGAAAAATTACAATAAAATGATAAGAGAACTGATGAGTGACAAAGTTCCAAATCTCCCGAAATATGAAAATTTCATGAAGGCAACAAACAAATCGACTGTATTCATCTTTCTTAAATAGTACTTTTCTGCCACGGGAGGATTTTTCCTCTCCTTCTGTGGCTTGTTTCTCCCAATAAAAAATAAGTTTACAAATTTAATAGTTGTGGTAAAATTGCCTTCAGTATTTATTTATGGGAGAAAGAAATGAAAAAATTAATTGGTTTATTAGGAGCATTTTTAGTTCTTGGTGCTGCAGTATTTGCTGCTGATCCAGCTGCAGGTCTTTGGAAAAGTATTGATGACAAGACTGGCGAAGTAACAGCTATCTGGAAGATCTATGAAAAAGATGGAATGTTATTTGGTACTATTGCTGCCACAACAAATGATCCACAGGATGTAATTGCTGATTCATGTAAAGAATCGTATAAAGGTTTCCCTGTTGCTGGTGCTGTTAACAAAATGAAAACTGTTGGAACACCATGGATTTTTAATATGCAGAAGGTTTCTGAAGGAAACTGGAAAGGCGGAAATATTATTGATCCTTCAAACGGAAAAATGTACGGTTGTGTAATCAGATTTATGAAAGCTGGAAGCGATAAAAAAGCTAAAACTGATACTCTTGCTATGGCAGGAACTGTTGGTCCTATTAAAGTTTTTCAGTACTGGGTTCCAGCAACTGAAGCTGATGTAGCTGAAGCACAGAAAAAGAATCCTGCTAAAAACTAAAAATTGTAAGGTTTAGCAGACCCGAGAATTGAGCTGCGCCGAAGGCGGTCCCCGCAGAGAGGGAGCGAACAGCGGGAGCGGACGAACGAGGAGACTGAGGGTTACAGCCAAGTTCATTTTGTATTTTGCTAACTTTTTCTAGCGGGGCTCATTGCCGCCCCGCTGCCCCTGCTATAGAGGTAGCTGCTTACGCAGCGTATTAGAGCAAACTGCGAAATGCGAGTTGGTAGATACCCTTGGCCTCCTTTTTTATTTAACTTTATTATGCAGCTGTTGCCTGGTTTTCTGGTTTTGCAATTTTGCGTGCAAGGTAAACGAAAGGTGTATCGAGTAAGCTTGTTACGACATAAATTACATAGCAGGCACCTGTAATTGCAAACAATTCTGGAAGAGAGTAGATTCCAAGGAAGGCACCAAAGTTAAAAATTACGATGTTTACAAGCTGAGAGAACAAAGTTGAAAAGTTGTTGCGGAACCAGAGGAACTTTTTAGAGTCGCCTGTTTTTGCAGCTGTAAGGTCCCACCATTTGTGGTAAAGCCAAACATCGAATGCTTCTGATACAGCGTAAGCAATAAGGCTGGCAAGAAGCATGCGTGGTGTGTTAGAGAAAAGAGCTACAACGGATGGCATTGCCCAGTCGTCCTGAGCTGGAATGTAGTGTGTCCATATGAAGGAAAGTGCAATAAAGAAAACTGTTGTTACGATTCCGGCAAGTACACCTTTGTTTGCATCTTTTTTACCGTAAATTTCGCTGAGGATGTCTGTGGCAAGGAAGCTTGAAGCAAAAAGTGTGTTTCCTAAAGTCTGATCCATGCCAAAAGCATGTACGAGAATTGTTACTTCGATATTGGCAAAAACTGCGCAGATACCGATCCATGCAAACAAACCTGCTTTTCCAAAAAGTTTAAGGAAAAGGATTGTTGCGCCAAAAGATAATAATAATGAGATGATTAGTAAAAGTTCATTCATAGAAACCTCCGTGACATTGTCTGAGAGATTCCGGGCGTTAAAGATAGGAATGTTTTTTGAGCCGATTTGGGCTCTCCTGGTTTTTTTTTAACGACAGGAAGGACTTCGAACTGTCTATTTTGAATGTAAAAAGAGAGTAACAGATATTAGGGAAGAAATCAAACAGGTTTGTACTTTGTCAAGGGAAGTTTAAACTGAAAATAAAAAAAACCGCCTTTGAAAACTTCAAAGACGGTTTGAAAAGTATATTGGTAGCAAAGATTAAATTAAGATTAACTTAGAATTTTACAGAAGCAATGATGCCAAAGCTTGGGAATACGATGTTGTTTACATTGTTCCAGAAATTTGTACCTGTTCCTGTAGCCCATTTAGAGTCTAAAGTTGAAGTAAGAAGATTTCCAAGAACATTTGCATATACATCAAGATTTACAATATTACCTAAGTTGAAGTTAGCACCTGAGTAAAGGTTCAACGGACAGCCTACAGAATTACCAGTGAAAGTTGTTGATGAACTTGTTTTTTTGTTGTTTGTATTGTAGTTGCTAGAACCTGTAAAAGTAATAGTTGGCAATGCAACTCTTGCACCAGCGTTTAACTGTACAGTTTTATTAGCTGCATATTTAAGACCAAAATAAGCTGAGTTGTAAAGATTGAAAGC
Source organism: Treponema sp. (assembly GCA_016292805.1). Taxonomy (GTDB): domain Bacteria; phylum Spirochaetota; class Spirochaetia; order Treponematales; family Treponemataceae; genus Treponema_D. The sequence goes on from JAEDFM010000068.1 coordinate 2,735, forward strand.
TGTAGTTTTTGTATATGCAAGAGCTGTTTCAGTTTCTGTTCCTGCTGATGATACAACAGTCTTTTTAGCTCCAGAGCTTGTTGATGCAGTAAGATTTGAATTAACACTACCACCAATAGAAAGTTTATCGTTGATGTCGTAGTAAGCTGTATATTCTCCAGAGATGTTTGCACTTAAATTTGATCTTCCAGATGATTTTGTAAATGAAGTTGTATCGCCAGCTTTTCCAGATGCTGATTTTGAAGGATAAATGCTGATTGTTGCAGAGCCGTCTACATTTGCTGAATGAGAAAATTTATCTTTTTTTCCTAAGTCGATGTTTGTACCACCAGAAAGAACTAATCCACCTGTTGATGTATTAGAAACGTTTGTAACTGGATCAGTACCTGTGCTGTTTACAGTTTTAGTTTTGTTTACATTTTCGTAAAATCTGATTCCAGCATATGGTGTTAAATCATATTTTTTGCCTTTTACAGCTGTACCATACATAAAATATGGTGAAAAATAGAAGTGCTGAACGTTTGATTTAAGAGTATCAGATTTTGTTTTTATATCATCAGCAAAACCAGAGTATGCTAAACCAGCTTTGTAAGAAGTTTTATCTTTACCAAAAAGATAGTTTAATCTAAAACTAGAAGTGTTACCTGTATCTGTTGTTGTTTTATTTTTATCATCACCAGTATAAGTTGTTGATGAAGTGTTTGTGAAATTCCAGCCTAAATTTCCATCAAGATAGATTGCGTGATATCCATTTTTAAGATTTTTTGCAGCACCTAACTGAAGACCGTAAACTCCGTCATAACCAAGCACACCAAAGAAGTTTTCTGGATTAACAGAAGCCCAATCAGTAATGTCGATAAAGTTATCTACATCTGTATTGAATATTAAAAAACAGAAATAGGACTTTACTCCACCTAAAGAAATTTAGTAAAAGTTAAGTTTATAACGGTGAACATCTTGACCGTAATGTAACAACTTAATATATTATTAAAAAGCTATTTTTGAGAAATGGAGGTAAAAACTTTATGAAGACACAGAATACTACATATTCCTTTTATTTTTACTTTTATTTCTCCTCAGTTCAGTAAAGAACAGATAGCTTACTAATAAGAGTAAATAATAAGCGGTTCTATTCTTTGCTGAGAGTAGGACCGCTTTTTTTATATACAAAGGATTTTGTTATGGATGATTTAGAAACAAGTAGAAAAAAGATTAATCAGATTGACCAGCAGATTGCCGTTTTATTTGAACAGCGTATGGATGCGGCAAAAAATGTTGCATTGTATAAAAAACAGTATGGTCTTCAGATTTTTGACAGTTCCCGTGAACAGGAAATCCTTAAAAAAGAAGTAGAACTTATTAATAATCCTGACTACAAACCATACTATCTGGAATTTATTCAGGATTTAATGGATGTTTCAAAAAAATATCAGAGTGTGCTTATTCAGGGAAGCCGCATTGCTTATTGTGGTATTGAAGGTGCCTGGGCAAATATTGCTGCGAAACGTATTTTCCCAAAAGGAAATATGATTTCATTCAGCAGTTTTAATCAGGCTTACGAAGCAGTTGTAAAAGGTGAATGTGATTTTGCAGTTCTTCCTGTAGAAAATAGTTTTGCCGGCGATGTTAGTCAGGTTTTTGACTTGATGCATACAGGTCCTCTTTTTATAAATGGAATGTATAATCTTCATATTTCACAGGCTTTGCTTGGTGTAAAAGGAGCCAGACTTTCAGATATTAAGAAAGTAATCAGCCATCAACAGGCAATTGATCAGTGTACAGAATTCCTTCAGAAGATGGGCTTTGAAGTAGAAGCTGCAGTTAATACTGCTATGGCAGCCCGTGGAGTTGCAGAAGCTAACGATAAATCTGTTGCTGCAATTGCTAGTGTAGAATCGGCTGAATTGTATGGTCTTGAAGTTCTGGAAGAAGGTATTAATCAGAATGCCTTGAATACAACCCGCTTTGCAGTTTTCTCTACAGTTATGAACAAGCAGTTGAATCCAAAATCAAATACAGTTTTCCAGATGATGTTTACTGTAAAAAATAATCCAGGTAGCCTTGCTCAGGCAATCAAAACTTTTGGAGATGCTGGCGTAAACTTAAAATCATTGCGCAGCCGTCCAATTAAAGATGTGCCCTGGCAGTATTACTTCTATGTGGAAGGTGAAGGTTCTATGCTTTCCGATAAAGGCTTGCAGTTAATAGAAGCCCTTAAAAAAGATTGTGAAGAAGTAAAAGTTCTTGGTCATTACGATGGGGAAGTGAATATTTAGAAAGAGTCATTCAGTCTTCAGTCATCAGTCATCAGTCTTCAGAGGCGATGAAGGAGGAAGGGTGAATCTTAGGAAGATTAAATAGGAGAAAAAAGTGAGTACAGTACATATTAATCTTGGTGAAAATTCATACGACGTAATTGTTGAAGGGGGAGTGTTCCAGCGGGCAGAAAAAGAACTTAATCTTAATCGTCGTGTTCTTATTGTAAGTGACTCTGGTGTTCCAACAGAATATGCACAGGCTTTGGCTGCAAAATGTAAAACTCCTGTAATTAAGGTTTTCCCAGATGGAGAAGATCATAAAAACCTTGCAACAATGGAAATGCTTTTCCACGCTATGCTTGATAACGGCTTTACCCGCAAGGATTGTGTTGTAGCGGTTGGTGGTGGAGTTGTTGGAGACTTAGCTGGCTTTACAGCTTCTGCTTATATGCGTGGTATTGATTTTTACAACATCCCAACTACTGTACTTTCTTCTGTAGATTCTTCAGTTGGTGGCAAAACAGCTGTAAACTTTGGAAATGTTAAAAACAGTATTGGTGCATTCTGGCAGCCAAAAAAAGTTTTAATTGATGTAGATTTACTCAAAACTCTTCCTCAGCGTCAGATTTCTAATGGTCTTTCTGAAGCACTTAAAATGTCTATGACTTTTGATAAGGAACTTTTTGATTTATTTAAAAATGGAAATCCTTTTGAAAATATAGAAGAAATTATTTACCGTTCAGTTCAGCTTAAAGCAGATGTTGTAGAAAAGGACGAAAAAGAAGCTGGACTTCGCAAGGTTTTGAACTTTGGACACACTATTGCCCATGGTGTTGAAATTTTATCGGAAGGGGTACTTTACCATGGCGAATGTGTAGCTATGGGAATGATTTGTATGTGTGCTCCAGAAGTAAAAGCCCAGCTTATTCCAATTCTTGAAAAACTGAGTCTTCCAATAAAAACAACTTTTGATGATGACAAAGTATGCGAAGCAATTGGTCACGATAAAAAGGCTGCCGGTGCAACAATTTCTACAATTTATGTTCCAGAAATCGGTAAATTTGAAATGCGTGATTTGACTGTGGCTCAGATTAGAGAATTGCTGCCAATGATTAAATAGCTTGCCACGGCGACCTGAGGTTGTCTTGCAATGACAAAGATTTTACGAACCA
>JAEDFM010000069.1 GCA_016292805.1 Treponema sp.
GAAAAGTGGGATGTTCGTTCTCTTAGAAGACAGATGGATTCTGCACTTTATCTGCGGCTTGCATCCAGTAAAAATAAAAACGAAATTATCCAAATGTCTCAAAACGGGATTATAATCCAAAATCCATCAGATATCATAAAAGATACATACACCTTAGAATTCTTAGGACTTCCGGAAAAATCAATTTATTCAGAAAAAGATTTAGAAGACAAAATTATCGATAATTTGCAGTCTTTTTTACTGGAGCTTGGAAAAGGATTTACATTTGTAAAAAGACAATATCCCCTTACTATAAATAACATTCATTATCATGTTGATTTGGTGTTCTATCACAGAATATTAAAATGTTTTGTTTTGATAGATTTGAAGAAAAACTCTGTAAAACATGAAGACATTGGTCAGATGAACATGTACATGGGATATTTTGCAAAAGAAGAAAACGAACCTGATGACAACCCGCCGATAGGAATAATTTTGAGCCATAACAAAGATGAACTCCTTGTAGAATATGCGACCTACGGAATGGATTCAAATCTTTTTGTCGCAAAATACGAACTTTATCTGCCAAACAAAGAGGAATTGAAAAGGCTGGTAGATGGAATCATTAAGGACAACTAAATGAATATACCGAAATTACGATTCCCAGAGTTTAGTGGGGAATGGGAAGAGAAAAAATTATCTGATGAAAGAATTTGAAAAGTTTGCAAAGGAACTGGGGATTTAGGAGGGAATAATGGAAAACGTACTGATTATTTATAATACAGATGACGGCAAAGCTGATGTAAAGCTTTATTCCCGCGATGGTGTAATCTGGATGAACCAGCAGCAGATGGCTCTACTTTTTGACACCTCCAAGCAACTTGTTAGTCATCACATTGCTAATATCTTACAGGATAAGGAATTAGAAGAAAATTCAGTTGTCAAAGATTATTTGACAACTGCCTCAGAAATTATTTTAAGCCGTGCAGACTCTTCCAAACCAAACATGAATCTTACTAGCTGGAAGGGAAAAGTTGTCCGCAAGCAGGATATTTATATTTCCAAGAATTACCTTACAGAGGATGAACTTGATACACTGAATCGTCTTGTAAGCATATTCCTTGATACAGCAGAACTCCGCGTAAAAATGCGAAAAACACTTACCTTGCAATTCTGGGAAGACAACATAGACAAACTTATTACAGACAATGATTTTAAGTTATTGGATGATAAAGGCAGCCGTTCAAGAGTTCAGGCAGATAAAGAGGTAGAGCAAATCTATCTTGAATTTGATAAACGCCGCAAAGAATATGAAGCAAAAGAAGCCGACAAACAGGATGAGCTGGAATTGAAAGCTCTTGAAGAAGCCGAAAAAAAACTATTGGGGAGAAAGAAGTAGAATGAGCAATATACCAAAATTAAGATTCCCAGAGTTTAGCGGGGAATGGGAAGAAAAAAAGATAATACAGTTTTGTGAAATCTCAGCAGGTGGGGATATTGATAAAAATAATTCGCAAAAAGAATTTAGTTCTTCATATCCATATTCTGTTTATTCAAATTCTTTAGAGAATAAAGGTTTATATGGTTATGCAAATTATTATAAGATTGATTCCGATGTTGTTACAGTTACTGGCAGAGGTGATGTAGGTCATGCTGTAGCTCGTCATGAAAAATTTGTACCTATAGTAAGACTTCTTGTTTGTAAACCAAAAAATAATGAAAATGTTGATTTTCTTGAAAATGCGATAAACAAAACAAAAATATTTATTGAATCAACAGGAGTTCCCCAATTAACTGCTCCTCAGTTGGGAAATGTCAAATTATTTCTACCATCTCTTGCTGAACAACAAAAAATCGCAGATTTTCTTTCAAATGTAGATTCAATAATCACAGCAGAAACAAAGATTCTAAACACCCTGCAAAAAAAGAAAAAAGCCTTAATGCAAAAACTTTTCACCCGGCAACTCCGCTTCAAATCCGACGACGGCACAGATTTCCCTGCGTGGGAAGAAAAGAAGTTGGGCGATGTTTGTGAAGAATTTAAGGCAGGAAAAACTATTACTTCACATGATATTTCAGAAAAAGGAGAGTATCCTGTTTATGGTGGTAATGGATTAAGAGGTTATTATAACGAGTTTAATCATGATGGCTATTATGTACTAATTGGAAGACAAGGAGCTCTTTGTGGAAATATTAATGAAGTACAAGGAAAAACTTATATTTCAGAACATGCAATAGCAATTAAAGCAAATGATGATAATTTATCAAAATATTTATTTTTCTTTTTGGATTATTGTAATCTTAATCAGTATTCAGAATCATCTGCTCAACCAGGATTATCTGTACAAAAACTTATTATAAAACAGTTTTCTTTTCCTTGTAAAGCCGAACAACAAAAAATCGCCGACTGTCTTTCAAGCCTGGATTCATTAATCCAAACCCAACAAAAAGTAGTTACCACCTGGCAGCAACGCAAAAAAGCTTTGTTGCAGCAAATGTTTGTATAGAAAAAATTAATCACAGGGGCTGTCCCTGAAGTACACCCCATACTTTTGGGACAGTGCCCTTTGTTTTTGTAACGAGGGGGAGACTTCCCCCTTTTTTTGTTTTTCAGTAAAATAAACATTCAAATAATCAGCACATATTAGGGGTAAAAAATGTCTTTAGACAAAATGCGCAATATTGGTATTATGGCTCACATTGATGCCGGAAAAACAACAACTACAGAACGTATTCTTTATTACACTGGAAAAATCCACAAAATTGGTGAAATTGATGACGGTCAGGCTACAATGGACTGGATGGCTCAGGAACAGGAACGAGGTATTACAATCTGTTCTGCAGCAACAACAACTTACTGGAGAGACCATCAGATTAATATTATTGATACTCCGGGCCACGTAGACTTTACTGCAGAAGTTGAACGTTCTTTGCGTGTTTTGGACGGAGCTGTTGCAGTTATTTGTGCTGTAGACGGTGTTCAGCCTCAGACTGAAACTGTATGGAAGCAGGCTGATGAATTTAATGTACCTCGTCTTTGTTTTATGAATAAAATGGACCGTATTGGTGCCGATTTCTTTGGTTCTATGGCCGATGTTCAGGAAAAATTTGGTATTGAACCTTTGGCTTTGCAGATTCCTATTGGCGAAGGTCCTGATTTTGAAGGTGTTATTGATCTTCTTAATATGAAAGAAATCCGCTGGCATGAAGATGATGAAGGTGAAACTTTTGATGTAACTGATGTTGATGGTTCTCGTCTTGACCAGGCTAATGAATGGCGTGAAAAATTAATTGAAACTGTTGCTGGCGCAGATGATGCTCTTATGGAAGTTTACCTTGAAGGTGGAGATATTTCTGTTGACCAGCTTAAAAAGGCTATTCGTGCTGGAACAATCAGCCGCGCTTATGTGCCATTTGTAATGGGAAGTGCCCGTCATAATCAGGGGGTTCAGCCATTGATTGATGCAATTGTTGATTATCTTCCTTGTCCAACTGATATTCCTGCTGCAAAAGGTACAAAAATTAAAAAAGATGTGGAAGAATCTGTAGAAGTTCCTTGTGATGCTTCTAAAATGCCACTTGGTCTTGTATTTAAAATTCAGTATGACCGTGAAATGGGACCTTTGTGTTATGTTCGCATGTACTCTGGAAAAATACAGTCGGGAACTCAGATTTACAATGTAAACAAAAAGAAACGTGAAAGAGTAAACCGTATTCTTCGTATGCACGCAAATAAAACTGAACCTTGCGATTCTATCAGTGCTGGTGATATTGGTGTATTTATTGGTCTTAAGCTTGCTCAGACAGGGGATACAATTGGTTCTGAAGCATTTACAGTTCTTCTTGAACAGCCAAAGTTCCCACAGCCTGTAATTTCTGTTGCTCTTGAACCTGAAAGCATGAGCGAAAAAGATAAGATGAACGAAACTTTGGAAATCTTAAGCCGCGAAGACCCAACATTTACTTCTCACGAAGATGCAGAAACTGGTCAGCTTATTATTTCTGGTATGGGCGAACTTCACCTTGATGTTCTTGTTACCCGTATGCGTGATGACTTTGGTGTTAAATGCCAGGTTGGTGCTCCTCAGGTTACTTACCGTGAATCTGTAAGCGGAACTGGTTCTGCTACTGAAGAATTCAGTCGTGTACTTGCAGGAAAGGAAAATAATGCAGGTCTTACTATTGAAGTTTGTCAGCGTGAACAGGGGAGTGGAAATTCTTATGAAGTTACCTGTAAACATTCTGAAGTTCCTGAAGAAATTATGGATGCTATTCAGAATGGCTTTATATCTGCTTTGAGCTCTGGTATTAAATACGGTTATCCTTGTACAGATGTTGGTATAAAAGTTACTGCTATTAAGTATGACGAACTTACATCTACAACTTTTGCTTTTGAAGCATGTGCTGCACAGGCTTTTGATAAGGCCTGCGAAGCTGCCAGCCCTGTAATTCTTGAACCTGTAATGAATGTTGATATTGTATGTCCAAAAGAATTTGTAGGGCCTGCATCTTCTCAGCTTTCTCAGCGTGGTGGTAACATTATGGGACAGGATTCAAAAATTTCTGGTGAAATTATTCACGCTCAGGCACCTATGGCAAATATGTTTGGATTTACAACAAATCTTCGTTCTGCTACTCAGGGTAGAGCAAGCTTTAGTATGGAATTCAGTCATTTCCAGCTTAAGGTTGGAGGTCTTAGTTCATATTAGAAATTGAAAATTTGTAGAAAAAATCAATTTTGATATTGACACAATTTATCATTTTCTATATATTTAACATCACATTCCGCGGGGGTGGTGGAATTGGTAGACACGCAAGCTTGAGGTGCTTGTGGCGTAAGTCGTGGCCGTTCAAGTCGGCTCCTCCGCATAGAGCTTTCCAATTTTGGAAAGCTCTTTTTTTTTATCAGGAGATTTTATGTTAGCTGTATTTGTAAATTGTATTGCAGTAATTGTTGGATCAGTTATTGGGCTTTTGTTTGCTAAAAAATTTACAGAAGAACTTTCAGAGATGATTAAAACAGCCTGTGGTGTAATTACAGTTGTAATTGGTTTGCAGATGGCTTTTAAATATAACAACATTGTTTACCTGGCTTTATCTTTAATTATTGGTGCAATAATCGGTTATGTTCTTGATATTGATGGCTTTATTCTTAAAATTGGCTATAAGCTTGAAAAAATTACCCAGAAAAAGAATAAAGGTAATGCTGAACAGGGGCAGGGATTAACTGAAACTGATTTGAATAAAAAAGAATCTAATTTTGCCTATGCTTTCTTAAATTCTTCGGTTCTGTTCTGCGTTGGTGCAATGGCTATAGTTGGTTCATTTGAAGCTGGTGTTAATCATCAGTATACAACTATTTTTACTAAATCAATTCTTGACGGATTTATGGCTATTGGCTTTGCGGCAGCTATGGGGGTAGGTACAGCATTTTCTGCTCTGGCAATACTTGTTTACCAGGGAGCACTTACTTTGCTTTCTATCTGGTTAAAACCTTTTGTTTCAGATATTTTACTGCAGGAAGTAAGTGCTGTTGGCGGTGCAATTATTATAATGATTGGTATTAATCTGCTTGGATTAAAGAAAATTAAAACTGCAAATTATCTTCCAGCCCTTGTTATAGAAATCCTGTTTGTTGTTTTAATTCCATTAATTAAATTCTGGTAATATAAAAGACAGGGGCGTTGCGGGGATGTGCCCCGCTGGAAAGGGTGGCGAAAAACCTCTGGTTTGGAGCCAGGGGAAGGCTTTCCCCTCCTGCCGAAAAATTTACACCAATCTGAAAAATTAAGTGAAAATTCCTTATATTTGCCATTGCGTTCTGAATCCTTTAGAGTTATACTTATATTAATAATATAACCCAGTAGGGTAATAACCTAAAGGAGGCCTAAAAGAAATGGCTAAAGTAGAACTTAAGGGTATTGGAAAAATTTATGATGGCGGAGTTCGCGCTGTTACAAATTCTAATATCACTGTAGAAGACAAAGAATTTTGTGTATTCGTAGGACCATCTGGATGTGGTAAATCAACAACACTTCGTATGATTGCTGGTTTGGAAGACATCACTGAAGGTAAATTGTACATCGATGGAATCGAAATGAACGATGTTCCTCCAAAGGATCGTGATATCGCCATGGTATTCCAGAACT
>JAEDFM010000027.1 GCA_016292805.1 Treponema sp.
TGGATACATCTAAATCAGCTGATCCTATTCCTGCTAATGTTGCAGCTTACGATAAAGCATACGCTGAATACCAGAAAATGGTAGATACTGTTGCTCCACTTTACAAGTAAGTAAAAAAACTCTGTTTATTTACATGTTCGCTTGCGCGAACGTTTTTTGATCCCAGTAAAAAACCTGTCTAACCGAAGACAGGTTTTTTTATTTTTATTTATAAATTCTTGTGTTAGACTGTTTTAAACAAAATATATCTAGAGGAACTTTATGAAAAAATCACTTTTATTTGTTGTATTAATTATACTGGCTAATTTTACAATCTTTGCACAAAAGCATACTTCTTTTGCAGAATTATCAAGCAAGTATGCTTATAAGTTTGGAACTTGTATTTCTATTGATACAGTTCAGAATACTGCTTATCAAGAAATGGTAAAAAAAGATTACAATACTATTACTGCAACAAATGAATTTAAAGCTTATTCATTATTAAGCCAGGTGCAGTCTATGAAAGCAAATAAGCCAATGATGAATTATGAACGTGCTGATATGATTGCTGAATTTGCTCAGGCAAATGGAATTGGAATCCGTGGTCATGTTTTAGTTTGGGATGCATATATGAAGGACTGGTTTTTTCGTGAAGGTTTTAGAAAAGATGGAGCAGTTGTTTCTAAGGAAGTAATGGAAGAACGTTTAAGAAGTTATATTACAGATGTAATTACTCATTTTGAAACTAAATATCCTGGCGTAGTTTACTGCTGGGATGTTGTTAATGAAGCTGTTGCAGATGGTGCCAATGAATGGGTTCAAGGAAATTCTTATCACCTTCGTAAAACTCGTGGTGGCGCAAAAAATATGTTCTATGAAACTTTAGGAGAAGATTATGTTCTTTTTGCCTTTAAGTGTGCCCGCGAAACTGTAAACAGTCTTGGAGCTGATATTAAACTTTTTTATAACGACTACAGTACTTTTTATGCAGACAAACGTGGTGCAATTTGTCGTCTTATCAAATATTTAAATAAGGATGAAAAACTTTGTGATGGTGTTGGTATGCAGGGATATATTGGTGGATATGGCCGACAGGAAGGATGTCTCAATGCTAAAGATCTTGTGCAGATTAAACAGACAATAAAAATGTACAGTGATTTGGGTGTTGAAGTTCAGCTTACAGAAGTAGCAGTACGAAACTACAAAAATGATGAATCTACTATGAAAAAGCATGCATTATTTTGTGCAAAGTTGATATATGCTGTTCAGGAAGCTGTACTGGAAGGTGCTAATTTTACAGGTCTTACAATTTGGGGAATTAAAGACAATCCACAGCTTAAAGAAAGAGATTATTCTTATAAAATGAATGGTCCATATTGTGGTCTATATGATAATGATTTGCAGCCTAAAGAGTCATATTATGAAGTTTATAATGCTTTGAAATAATTAATGGAAATGATAAAAAACCGGACTTTTCAATTTATAACTAAATATTATGCAATAATATGTTTTGGAATTATATTATTGTGTTCATGTAAATCCACAGGAGGCTTTATGGAAGCAGAAAGAATCACATTTAACGGAACAAATTATGTTCAGTCTTTTTATGATGATTTTGATGGAGATGAGTTAAATTCTAAAAATTGGGAACGCTGTCCTGAATGGCAGCGACAGGATTTAGGTGGTTACTGGAAAAACGACTGTACAACAGTTAAAGACAGCTGCTTAATTCTTGAATCTAAAAAGGATGGAGACAATCTCTACAGTGGCGCTGTTAGAACAAACGGAAAATTTGAACAGGGTTATGGACTTTATAAAATCCGCTTTAAAACAGAAAAAACTTCGGGCTGTTGGTCTGCATTCTGGCTTATGACAGAAGCTGAAAAAAATATTGGTGGTGGTGCTGTTGATGGTGCAGAAATTGATATTTTTGAAATTATTGCTAACGATTTGAACTATCCTGAAGGAAAACGCAAATATTTAAATTCTGCTGTTCATTGGGATGGTTATGATGCTGATCATAAAATGCATAATTCAATGTATAATTTTGATGATTCATTCTATGAAGACTGGCACGAAGTAACCTTTGAATGGACAAAAGATTATTACAAGGCCTGGCTTGATAATGCAGCTGAACCATACTGGGATTCAACAAAAGACGGTGCAGAAGCTTACGGTGGAATTAATACTACAAAGAACTATGTAAAAATCACTTCCGAATTTGGAAAGTGGGGTGGGGATGTAAAAGATGAATTGCTTCCACATCATTTTTATGTAGATTGGGTAAAGATTTATAAACCTGAGTAATACGAATTAATCATAAAAAAAGCCTGTGTTTGGTAAAAGCATACTAAACACAGGCTTTTTTATTTATTGGTTTGCTTTAATTACTTAGTTGAAGTCTTTTACTCCACCTAAATCCAAGGTTGCAAATAAATCATCAATTGTTTCGCGGCGGCGGATTTCTTTAAAGCTTCCGTCACATCTCATAAGAACTTCGCCACAGCGGAGCTTACCGTTGTAGTTGAAGCCCATTGCACGGCCGTGAGCACCAGCGTCGTGAATAATTACATGGTCACCCATATCAATTTTTGGAAGTGGACGCTGAACAGCAAACTTATCGCAGTTTTCGCAAAGAGAACCAACAACATCGTAAACTTCTGTTTTTGGAGCATCTTCTTTACCGCTTACTGTAACTTCATGGTAAGAACCATACATACCTGGGCGCATTAAGTCAGCCATACAAGAGTCTACTGCAATGTATTCGCGGTAAATGTGTTTCTGGTGAATTGCAGTTGTAATAAGCCATCCGTAAGGACCTGTAATTGGACGACCACATTCCCAGTAAATAGAAAGTGGATCAAGGCCAGCTGGAACAACAACGCGGTCGTATTCCTTGCGGATTCCCTGAGCAACTACATCGTAATCAACAGCTTTCTGATCAGGTTTGTAAGGAATACCAAGTCCACCACCAAGGTCAACAAATTCAATACGAACACCAGTTTTTTCTTTAATTTCTGCAGCAAGTTCAAAAACAAGTTTAGCTGTATCAACAAAGAAATCAGGGTTTAATTCGTTTGAGGCAACCATTGTGTGGAGACCAAAGTGCTGAACACCTTCATCCTTACAGATTTTATAAGCTTCAATAATCTGAGCACGAGTTAAACCGTATTTTGCTTCTTCTGGCTTACCAATAATTGAGTTACAGCCAGTTTTTTCATTTCCAGGATTGTAGCGGAAACAGATTGTTTCAGGTAATTTTCCAAGAGTCTTTTTTAAGAATTCAATGTGAGTAATATCGTCAAGATTAATAATGTTTCCCTGTTTATAAGCCAATTCATATTCAGAAGCAGGAGTTTCGTTTGAAGTAAAGATAACTTTTTTACCTTTAATTCCAGCCATTTCAGAAAGCATAAGTTCTGGCATTGAAGAACAATCTGCTCCACATCCTTCATCAGCTAATACTTTAAGAAGATAAGGGTTAGGACAAGCTTTTACTGCAAAGTGTTCGCGGAAATCTGGGAAAATGCTGAAAGCCTTTGTAAATTTCTGCATGTTTTCGCGAATAGCTTTTTCATCATACAAATAGAATGGAGTTGGGAAATCTTTAATAAGATTATCAAGCTGGTTTTTGTTTAATGGGAAATTTGAACTCATATTTTTACCTCAAAAAAATTATAGCGAAATGAATAAATCTTGGAAATTAGATATAGAAAATTTAAATCATGAATTTATTCTATTACAAAAAAAGTGGATTTATACTATAATAATAACAAAAGTAATAAAGTATGTTGAAATGGTTATATTTAATAAATGCTTTAATTTCATTTATTTGTTTGTTGTATTACTTTGAAATTACTTCAACCAAAATCAATCAAAAGCAGCTCTTCATTCTAATTCTAACAACAGTCTCAAATTATGCCTTTGCCTTAAGTGTTTTTGCAGATAACCTGGAAGGGGTTTATGTAGGATTACAGGTATATTATGCTTCCAATATATTTGTGGCACTGTTATTTTTAATGGTTATTGCCGAATTATGCGGATATAAGTTATCAAGAGCTGTGGGTTTTAGTTTTTTGGGCTTAGGTCTTGGTATTATTCTTGCTTATAGTCAAATTAAACATAATGGTTTGTATTATAAAGACTTCTGGTTAGATACAGTTCACGGCATATCTGCTATGGGTCGCACTTATGGACCGCTTCATTTTTTCTTATTGCTGTATATTGGTTTAATAGATTGTTTTTCTATTGGATATGTTTTGTATGCTTTCAGAAAAAGAAAGGATATGTCTAAACGCACTATTGTAATTCTTTTGCTTTTGCTTTTAGCTTCATCTTTGCTTTATGTATTTCCAAAAGTTTCAAAGTTGAAATTCGAAATAATGCCATTTATCTTCTGTTTAATAGATATTGTTGTAGTTTATTTATTTTACAGAGCGGCACTTTATGATATTTCATCAAATCTTTTGAATGTATATGAACGCCGTTCTGAATATGGTTGTGTAGCAATTGATGTTAAATATAGATATCTGGGTGCCAATAAATTTGCAAGAGAAATTTTCCCATATTTAGAAAATATTCGTATTGATAGCCGAATGAATATAGAAGATGAAAATATTTTTTGTGAAACTGTTTTACCTTGGCTTGATAATTGGATAAATGGACAGCATGATGAGCTTACTGTAACTGTAAAATCTAAAAGTGTAATTTGTGCTGTAAACGAAATTAAAAATGGTAAACACATTGTAGGTTATTTAATTGAGCTTAGGGATAATACTCAAATCCAGCACTACATGGATATGATTAATAACTACAATGAAAAGCTGCAGAACGAAGTCAATGTTAAGACAAAACAGCTCCAGGATATTCAGGATTCTATTATTTCAGGAATGGCCACTATGGTTGAAAGCCGTGATAACTCAACAGGTGGACATATTAAGCGTACTAGTGCAGGGGTAAAGCTGTTTGTAGAACGCCTTTTGGCTTCGAAAAAATATAAAGAAATAACTCCAGATTTTTGTGAAAGATTGATTAAAGCTGCTCCAATGCATGATCTTGGCAAAATTGCGGTAGATGATGCAATTCTTCGTAAACCTGATAAATTTACAGAAGATGAGTATGAAAAAATGAAAGTTCATGCTGTGGAAGGTGCTAGAATTGTAAATGAAGTTCTTCGTAATGTAGATGACAAACAATTCAAAACTATTGCTACAAATGTTGCTTATTATCATCATGAACACTGGGATGGAAAAGGTTATCCTAATAATCTTTATGGAGAAAAGATTCCGCTGGAAGCACGAATTATGGCTTTTGCAGATGTATTTGATGCACTTGTAAGTAACCGCTGTTATAAAAAGGCAATGTCTTTTGACCAGGCCTTTAGTATTATAAAACAAGATTTAGGTGCACAATTTGATCCAGAGTTAGGTGAATATTTTTTGGAATGTCGTCCGGAATTAGAAGCATTGTACACGAGTCTTGATGAATAGAAATAGAATTTTTCGTGTTATACTTATTGAAAGGTTGTAGATATGAAAATTATTTCATGGAATGTTAATGGAATTCGTTCGGTAGAAAAGAAAGGTTTTGTGAACTGGCTTTTAAGCACAGAAGCTGATGTAATCTGTATTCAGGAAACAAAAGCTCATCAGGGACAACTTTCTCCAGAACTGATAAATCCTGCAGATATTACAAAAGGTCTTTCTTATACATCATATTTTAATAGTGCTGTAAGACCTGGTTATTCAGGAACAGCAATTTATTGTAAAAATAAGCCGGATTCAGTGGAAAATCTTGGAGATCCTGAGTTTGATTCGGAAGGGCGGGTAACAATTGTAAAGCTTGGAACTACAGCTGTAATTTCGGCTTATTTTCCTAACAGTCAGGATGATGAAGAAGGCGGACATCCCCGATTAGCATATAAACTGGCTTTTAACGAGGCTATTCATAAAAAATGTGATCAGCTTGTAGCAGATGGTTTTAATGTAGTTTTGTGCGGCGATTATAATGTGGCCCATAAAGAAATTGATATTGCTAATCCAAAGACAAATACTAAACACGCAGGCTTTTTACCTGAAGAACGGGAGTGGATGGATAAATTTACAGCTTCCGGATATGTAGATACCTTCCGTGTTTTTAACAAGGAACCGGGACAGTACAGCTGGTGGAGTTATAGATTTCATGCCCGGGAAAAAAATGTAGGCTGGCGACTTGATTATGAATGTATAAATCCAGAATTCCTGCCAAAACTTAAGGCTGCTGGAATTATGAAGGAAGTTATGGGTTCGGATCATTGTCCTGTATGGATTGAAGTAGAATAGAAATATACAAAATATGAGTATTTTTTCTTAATGTAAATTCCCTATAGGAGTGATAAAATATAAATATATACCTAAAAAAAAGGAGACAAAAAACTAAATGCGTATTAAATCAGTATTTTCACACAGCTTTGAAAAATATGGTAAGGTTCTTACAGGTTATGATGTAACAGACCTTCTTAAAAAGTTGGACGATACAACAAAAAAACCAGACAATGCAGTAATTTATGAACCAGGTGATGCTGGTCTTGAATCACTTCCAATCGCTAAAGAATTCAGCGACAATGCTTACGGTGGAATGCCAATTCAGGTTGGTTACTGTAATGGTAACAACACAAAATTAAACTGTCTTGAATGGCACCGTGGTTCAGAATTGAACATCCCTTCAAATGACATTGTACTTTTACTTGCACCACTTCAGTCAGTAAAGAACGGAAAATTGAATACAAATGCTGTAGAAGCTTTCTATGTTCCAGCTGGAACTGTTGTTCAGGTTTACGAAACAACATTGCACTATGCTCCATGTAACGCTGTTAAAAATGGCGAAGTTTCAAAAGAAGGATTCCGTGTTATCATCGTTCTTCCAAAAGATACAAACACAGAAAAACCAGCTATTGAACCAAAAAATCTTGAAGATAAATTGCTTTGGGCTCGCAACAAGTGGCTCATCGCTCATCCAGATTCAAGTGAAGCAAAACAGGGCGCTTTTGTTGGCTTAACTGGAATCAATATTGATTTAGCATAACAAGATAATTGTTGTTGGATTAAACCTGTGATAGAATACCAAACTGTATTTATCACGGGTTTATTTTTTTTAACGGAGAGATTTATGAGTTTATTATTTTGTTCAATTTGCTATGTATTGTGTTATCTTTTTCAGATTGTATTTCTGATTCTGGAAAAAAAGCAGAAAATGGTAGCAACCCTGTATCTTAAGGGACTTGCTTCTATTACATTTGTGGTGCTTGGTGCCATTAGTTTTATTCAAACTGGTAATCTATTTTTTGCCACCTTTATTCTGGTGGGTTTGATTTTTGATGCTTTGGCAGATGTTGTTTTTAATCTTCGCTTTGCCTTCAAAAAAATAGAGCAACTCTCCTTCCTAAGCGGCACCCTCCTTTTCTTTATCGGCCATATTTTTTACCTGGTGGCCCTTGTTCCTCAGATTAACCATTGCTGGCTGTATCTGCTCATAGGCCTTGCTCTGGCGGCACTTGTTCAGCTGAGCTTTGTATTTTTATTGCAGGATGTAAGTAAAGCTTACAGAATTTACGGCGTTGTCTACATTGCTATGGTTAGCACTATGACTGCTATGGCGATTGGTAATTTGGTGACCAGCCTTAGAACGGTTGGTGCAATATTATTTGCGGTGGGTGCAGTGTTCTTCCTCATCAGCGATATACTTTTGATTTTTAATACTTTCCGCCGTAAAAAAATATACCCTGTGCGAGTCATCAGTTTTGTGACTTATTACACAGGGCAGTTATTAATTGCTACTAGTTTATTTATTATTTAAGCATACTAAAAAGTAAAAATATTAACCAAAGTATGCTTTTGCATTATTGATGCTAATATCTTTAACAATATTTTCCAGCATTTCCTTATCATTTGGATACTCGCCGTTTTCTACCCAGCCACCAATTATGTTACAAAGAATGCGGCGGAAATATTCATGGCGTGAATAAGAAAGGAAAGACCGGCTGTCTGTAAGCATTCCAACAAAAGTAGGAAGCATACCTAAGTTTCCTAAAACCTTAAGCTGCTGTTCAATTCCATCACGATGATCGCAGAACCACCAGCCAGAACCAAGTTGAATCTTTCCCTTAATTCCATCGCCCTGGAAAGAACCCATAATTGTACCAACTGCATAATAATCTTTTGGATTAAGTGAATACAGAATAGTTTTTGGAAGACCGCCTTTTTCTACACAAAGATTCAAAAATCCAGATAGTTTTTCGGCCATAGGATTATCGTGAACGGCATCAAAACCAGTGTCTGCGCCGATTGTAGCAAAGGCTGGTTTATTGATATTACGGATTACATTCATATGAAGCTGCATTGCAATTCCACGTTTTGCGTATGCTACTGCCAGTGCAGAAAGAATTTTTGTCATATAAGCTTCGCCTTCTGCTTCTGAAACTGGTTCACCTTTCATGGCTTTCTTAAATACAGCATCAATTTCTTTATCAGTTGCAATGGCAAATGGTGGGAAAGAAAGACCGTGGTCGGAGGCGCGACATCCATTTTCAACAAAGAAATCCAGACGATTTTCCAAAGCTTTAATTACATCATCAGATTTTTTGATTTTAATTCCGCTAGCGGCTTCAAGCTGAGGAATGTAATCTTTAAATGCAGGTTGATGGATGTAAATTGCTTTATCAGGGCGGAATGAAGGACAAACTTTTGTTTCAATTTTTCCAATAGGTGCTGTACCATCTGCAATTGCTTTGTGGTATTCAAGTGAATCTATTGGATCGTCAGTTGTACCAACTCCGTAAACTTTAAAGTTCTTAAAAATCCCTTTAACACTTAATTCATCAGAAGAAAGCATACTATTTGCCTTTTTCCAAATCATTGGTGCGCTTTTTACAGTAAGAGGTTCTGTAATTCCAAAGTAGCGCTGGAGTTCCAGGTGGGTCCAGTGGTAAAGAGGGTTACCAATAAGATGTTCAATGGTTTCGGCCCATTTTAAGAACTTTTCGTAGTCTGGAGCATCTCCAGTAATGTATTTTTCTTCAATTCCGTATGTTCGCATCTGGCGCCATTTGTAGTGATCTCCACCAAGCCAGATTTCTGTAAGATTCTTAAATTTTTTATTTTCTGCAATTTCTTTTGGACTAAGGTGACAGTGATAATCCCACAAAGGTTCATCTTTGCAGGCAGCAAATAATTTCTGAGCAGTTTTAGTTTCCAAAAGAAAGTTTTTATCCATGAATTTTTTCATTGTAATTCCTCTATCATTAATCTATCACGAAACACGGCCAGTGTTAATTAAATAAAATATGAAGAATAACCTGTAAAAAAAATATCTGTAAATGGTAAAAATAGAATTGGAGGAAATGATGAAAGACTCATTTTGATTGTTGCTATGAGTTATATAAAATAGGTTGTTACTTTGCTCCTTGCAATGACAGGTAGCTAACAATAGTGTAAACTACCTGTATGACTTATGATTCAATAATTTTAGATATTGATGGTACTTTGTGGAACACAACAGGTATTGTTGCGGAAGCCTGGAATAAGGTTATTTCTAAGCTTTTTCCAGAAGTACCATTAGTTACTGCAGAAATTCTTCAGGGCCAGTTCGGCAAAACCATGGATGTAATTGCAGACAATTTATTCGTGGGATTATCAAAAGAACAGAAAAAATACCTTATTGATCAATGCTGTTTGAGTGAACAGGAAGCCCTTCATAACAATACAAAAAACATTACTTATGACGGTGTAGTAGAAACAATTGCTGAGCTTTCAAAAAAAGTTCCGTTGTTTATTGTAAGCAATTGTCAGAGTGGCTACATAGAAGTTGTTATTAAAAAAAATCATATAGAAAACTACATTACAGATTTTGAATGTTTTGGTAATCAGGGAAAGCCTAAGGATGAAAATATCAAGCTGATTGTTCAGCGCAATAATCTTAAAGCTCCTGTATATGTTGGCGATACTCAAGGCGATTATGAAGCTTGTCAGAAAGCTGGAGTTCCATTTGTTTGGGCAGCCTATGGTTTTGGAAAGCCAGATGCTTATGTTGCAAAAATAGAAAAGTTTTCTGAATTAAAGGATTTGTAATATGTGTGAAAATAAATTTTATAAAGATGGATTAAATTTTGAATGTCAGCGTTGTTCCTTTTGCTGTGGTCATTCGCCAGGATTTGTTTATCTTTCTAAAAGAGATTTATTTGCATTGTGTGAATTTAAAAAGATGAGCATAAAGGATTTTGTTGCAGCTTATTGCCGCTGGGCTGACTACTACTATGGTTCGCAGGTTCTGGCTTTACTTGAACAAAAAAATTATGACTGTATTCTTTGGGAAAATGGATGTTCCTGTTACGAAGCTCGTCCTGTTCAATGTTCAACTTATCCTTTCTGGAACTGGATGATTGAAGATGAAAAGACATGGAACGAATGTGCACAGGAATGTCCTGGTATGAATAAAGGAAAGCTTTGGCCTGTAGATGTAATTGAAGAAAACCGTAGAAAGTATGTGGAAAACATTCCTTTACACAGGGAAGAAGTTCTGGAATTAATAAAGCAGGAAATTGAATCAAGTAAAAAATAAGCTTGTTAAAAAAGAAAAGGAGGCCTGACGGGTAAGTATCTGTCAGGCCTCCTTTTCTTTTACATGGAGGATTTTTATGTATGCTCTTAAAGTTTTACCTTAGAAAGAAAGTGTTACTTTAAGACCAACATTTTAGTAGGAAACTGTTGTTAACATTTTCTTTGGAAGCTTCTTCAATTCCTTTTTTGGTGGCTGAGGCTTCTTAGCAAGTTCAATCTTTGTATCGCATTCTTTTTTTGAAGCACACTTTGTTTTGTGAACACAGTTGAACTTTTTTCTTTGGTGTTTGTTGTAACCATAGTAATAGTCTTTTTCGTGTTTACAGTTTTTGTGATCTATTTTTGTAAATACAGGTTCCTTTTTGTTTGTAGTACTTACCTTATGAGGTTTCTTTTTGTTTGGTGTTGCAGGTGTTACTGCTGGTTTTTTAACAGGATCTTTTTTTGCAGTTGTTGTAACTGTTTCTGTTTTTTTTGTAGTAGTAGTTGTTGTTGTAGTTGTAACACCGTTTACAGTGTTGCTTTTAATTATTGTTGTGCTTGAAGATGTTGCAGCTGCAAAAACTGAACTGCCAGCCAAAAACATAACCAATGTACCTGCTATTGTGCTCTTTGTAATTTTGTTCATAGTAATCTCCTACAGAACCATTTCTGATTCTTATTTAGTTTTAAGTTTTGTTACAGGGCTTTGCTGCTCTGCTTTATGATTAAACTATACTACGAACATGTTTCCGATACTTTAAATGTTGCTAAGAGAAAAATAAGAGATTACTCATAAAAAAAGCTGATTGCCAGATTTTATTGGATTCAACCTGACAATCAGCTTTAATATTCTGCAAAGAGTAGATTATTTTAATTTGAATTTGTTCATTTCATCTACAAGCAGCTGAATACTTTCACTGTTAACGGTTGTAGCATCATGACCTTTTTCTACAGCAGAAATAATCTGACTTGCACCATTTGCCATTTCGTTAACATTAGTATTTGTTGCCAGTGTTGCATTGTTAAGTAATTCCATTTCTTTAGAAAGCTGTGTACTTCCGGCAAGCATTTCTGCAGAGCCTTCCTTAACGCTGCCTGTAATATCACCAATGTTACGCATAGCAATAAGAATCTGGTTTGAGCCAGCAGCCTGTTCTTTCATTGCAGACATAACAACATCTTCCTGTTGTTTTACTACCTTTGTTAATTCAAAGATAGAAGTAAACTGGTCACTTAACTGAGTTGTGCTGTCAGCAACATTTGAAATAACATTTTCCAGATTCTTAAGACTTTCAGTAATCTTTTTACCCTGTTCATTTGACTGTTCAGCAAGCTTACGAATTTCGTCAGCAACAACGGCAAAACCTTTACCAGCATCACCAGCGTGAGCAGCTTCGATTGCGGCATTCATAGCAAGGAGGTTTGTCTGAGTAGCGATGTTCTGTACAACATTAGAAGCTTCAAGCAAGCCTTTAGATTCTTCCATAATTTTATTAGAAGGATCTACGGCAATAGAAACTTTCTCCTGACCAATAGCACTTGCTTCTGCCAGCTGATTTGTAGAAACTTCGTTTTTTTCAAGAATAGAAGTAACACTCTGAATGTTTGCAACCATCTGATTTACAGCAGCAGAACTTTCTTCAACTGCAGCAGACTGTTCTTCAATAGAATCATTCAATGATTTAATATTCGCAAGAATTTCATTAATAGCACCAGCAGATTCTTCTACACAGCTAGCCTGGTCATTCATCTGATTCTGAATCTGCTGAATATTTGAAATCATCTGATTTGTAGATGAAGTAATATCATCCATGCTGGAACTTGTTGAATTAGCTGATTCTGTAGAATTAACAATTGTTGAACCCATTCCAGAAAGAAGATTTTTTGTTGCGTTGTGGAACTTGTTTAAGCTAAGAGCAAGAATACCATATTCATCACGAGAAATAACTTTTAAGTCTTCCTGAGTATAGTTACCTTCTGCAACAACCTGAGCAAAGCGGTTAAGATCTTTAATACGACCTACGCTAATAAGTGTAAGAATAATAAAATCAGCTGAAATACAGATAACACCAACAAGTGCGATTGGTAAACATTGAGTTTTGAAAATATCAATCAGAGGTATATCGTTGTTAAATGTATAGAGAAGAGGTTGTAATGTAAGTAATACTAAAGCAATTGTAGAAAAACAAGCTACAAAAGCATTTTTTTGTGTTACAGAAATTACAATGTATTTTTTTTCAAATGGAATGAAATGCATGAATTTTTCTAGTCCGGAAAACCAGATAATGTAAAAGAACATAGCAAACATTAAAGTTTCACCAATTGAAAAACATAAAATTGGGGGTAATTCAAGACGTTCTGCACCAATCATTTTACCACAGAAACAGTACATAACTGGATAAATAATGGAATTTATAAGTACTAAAACCATTGAACCAATAGCTAGAATTCTGTATTTTAAGTTCTTTAATTTTGTAAACCGCAAGTTGTTTCAACAACTGAGGATTTACAAAACGTTCGCGTGAGCGAACATGTAAATAAATAGAGTTTTTGCAAAAAAAAACTCGGGACTTAAAATAGATGGCGCAATTTTAGCCATCTATTTTAAACGTTTATTTTTTTTGCAGATTCAGGAGTTTCATCATATTTTTTGAAAAGGGTCCAGCCAAAATAGCAAAATAGGAATGCAAGAGTCAAATAAATAAACTGATACGATGCCATTAAAGGATTAGTTGAAATCATTGTTCCCTGTCCTTTGAGTACTTTTTCAGAAGAAATGATGTAGTACTGTAAAAAACAACTAGGGAAAAAATAAAGTACAAATTGTACAATTTCTAAGTAGATTGGAATTTTAATTTTAGATGTAGACTTGTCAGAAGAAGCTTCTTTCATTTTATAAACTCTCCATTTTTATAGTATTTTTAAAAAATTATATCATTAATGAAAAATTTTTCTAGGAAAAGTTAAAATTAGGAAATTATGCTGAACCAATTTTATTTTGAGTAATTTTGTCTATTTCTGCTTTAAGATTTTTCATATATTCAGAAAACTGAACATTTTCTGTGCCGTATTTAAATTGAAGTTCATATTCTAGTGGAAGCCAGGTTGAAAGATCAGATTCATCATGCTGGATTACAGCTTCCATTTTATCTAAGGCCTTGTAGATTTTGGCTTCCTGAGTTTCCAGAGCATTCATTTCGGCATATAGTTCCAGCCACTGAGTTCGTTCTGGTTCTGGGAAAGTTTGAACCCAATCGTCTAAAACACGGCTTTCTTTTTTTTCATCATTTGAAGATTTTTCAAAGCAAGGTATGTCCCCGGTAAATGCTTCCCCAAGGTCGTGAATAAGAATCATTTTAATGACCTTATTCATATCGGCCTGTGGGAATTCTTTTTCCAGTAACATTGCCATTAATGCTGTTCGCCAGCAATGTTCTGCAACACTTTCGTGGCGGCCTGATGAAGTATAGCAGTGGCGGGTATTACATTTAAGTTTTTCTGCCACATTTAGTATTTTAATTAATTCGGTTGGGTTCATGCTTTTTTCCAGAGGTTTAGTCTTCAAATGGATACTTGAAGTTCCAGTCGGCACGAAGAGTATCCATCATTGTACATAATTCTACTGAACGGTGATGAGGATGAACAGAGCATTCAAGTTCTCCATTTAAGATACAGTGGGTTGCGGCTCTTACTTCGTATTCATAACCATTAACATCAAAAGGAGCTTTGGCAACTTCTGTAATTTCGTTGTCGTTGCCCCATTCACTTTTGAAAGTGTGAATCTTGGCTTCCTGTGCAAGGAAGAAGTTTTCTGAAGTAATAAATCCTTTAGTTCCGTAAATTACAGCGTTGTGTGTTTCTGTGCCGGCAGACATATCGCAGGCACTTTCAAAGGAAGTTGTAACTCCGTTTTCAAATGTAAGCGTAACACTGTTCCATGCATCTATACCTTTGCACATACGCACGGTAGAGCTGTGAGCTGTAATTGGCACAAATTTATTAATCATCATTGCATAATAAATATTGTAAATACCAAGGTCTAAAAGCGCACCGCCAGCTAATTCTGGAGCATATAGTCTGCTTTTTGGATCATATGGAATACGGTTACAGAAGAAAGATTCAATATGCTTAACTTCACCAATTTTACCATCAGCAATCCATTCCAGCTGTTTTTTTATACAAGGATTAAAGGCTGTCCACATTGCTTCCATAAAGAAAAGCTTTTTAGCGCGAGCTGTTTCAATCATTGTGGTAAGCTGTTGTAAATTGCAGCCTGCTGGTTTTTCGCAAAGAACATGTTTTCCAGCATTAAGACACTGCATTACTGATTGAAAGTGAAAGGCATGTGGATTTGATACATAAACAGCATCAACCTCGGGGTCAGCAAGTAATTCTTCGTATGAACCATAAGCTTTTTCAAACCCCCATTTGTCAGCAAACTCTTTTGCTCGTTCAAGATTACGGCTGCCTACAGCATAAAGGTGGATTTTTCCTTTTGATCCAGCCATGGCTTTTGCCATTGAGTTTGCAATAATTCCAGGCGCAAGAATAGCCCAGTTAACATAGTCTTTCATTAATTGCCTCACTTGTATTTCTATGAAAAAAGCATAGAAACTTCTGATTTCAATTATAACATAATCAGAATATCTATATGCTTTAAGTTTTTGTACAAATGAATAAATTAATTGTACGATTACTTCAAGTAGCGTTTTGCAAGCAAGGTAACCTGTTTTTCGTCTAAAGGTGTTTCATCAGTTTCAAATGTGATAATAAGCTTTTCGCCCTGGAAATATCCATTACTTTGATACTGAGAAATTCTTCCAATCTTTTCTCTGGCTTGAAAGCTGTCTTCCATGTGATTGAAATGTTCCCATATAAATTCTTTGCGGGTACGAACATTTAAACAGTAGAAAGTTGGATGTACAAGAAAACCTTTACTGAATCCCTTTGAGCCATTAATCATAAGTGGATATTCGTAACGATATGGAATTTCTAATTGGTTCAAAGTATTAGCAATAAGTTGATGTGCCTGAGAACGAACTTTTTCACCTTTTTGGGTGTAAAAAACAGGAGTATTGTCATCAATCGGTAAGCCTTCGTAAGTATAGGTGGACCAGGCTTTTTCAAAAGCATCATCAGAAACATTTGAAGGATTTATTAAGTGCTGTCGGTTGATATGCATGTCTTCAAATATTTCTACAATTTTTGATGGATTATAGTTTTTTGTAAGTTTTTCCAGTGCAGAAATTTCGTCTTCAATTTCTTTTACTAATCGCTGGTCATAATCCTTTTGGGCAAGGGCTGCTGCCAAAGCATCCTGGTTTCTAGGTAAATATTTCCCTTGAGGATTATTTTCAGAAGTTTTGTGGTAATACTGAATTCGGTTACCACTTTGTGCAATTCGTAATGTTCCCTCTGGTGCAGCTTTTAAAGCAGTCTTTTTTTGTATTAACAGATTCTGTAGTTCGCTTATTCTTTGCTTTACCTGGTCTAAAATAGTATCAGGAGCTAGAAGATTTGACCGCTCAGATAATCCGATTTTCTTTTCTTTTATAATGATTGTAGATTTGCGTGACATACTATTTACCTCTGTTTAAATAAATAGTATGCCTATTTTATGAATAAGTAAAGGATGATTTATAGCGAATTAGACTAAAGCATGTTTTTGCCAGCGACGGCTTTTCCAACGCCATAGCATAACCATGCCACGGGTTGTTTCGTCTGTACCAATTGCCAGCCAGAAACCAACAAGACCAAGACCGCAAACTTTACCAAGAATATAACTGCCTAAAACAAGAATAATCCAGTTTGAAAAAATTGCATAAGAAACAGGGAATTTAATATCACCTGCACCTTTAAGTGCACCTACATAAATAAGGTTCAATGAACGGCCAAATTCAATGTATGCTGAATAGATAAGAATTGTACAGGTTAATTCAATTACTTCTGGAATATCTGTGAATAAACGGACAATTGGATATTTTACAAGATTTGCAACAACAATCATTATCATAGAAACTGTTGTAGCTACCAGCTGATATTTGAATATTTTTTTGTAGGCAATATCGCTCTGGTGTGAACCTACCAGGTAACCAGCCTTAATTTGTGTAGCCTGACCAATGGCTATGGCAGTGGTAAATACAAAGCGAACAATTGTATTACAGTAAACCTGAGCCGACATTGCGTATGTACCAAGAGTAGAAATCATAGCCATAACTACAATGTTTGCTGTGTTGTATGAAAGACTTTCCCCTGCAGTTGGAACACCAACTTTAAGAATAAGTCGGAAGCTTTCTACTGGAACTTTGAAAATGCCTTTGAATGAAGAATGAACATCTTTACGTTTTTTAATGAAGATTGCAAACATGATAGTAGAAACAACGGAAGCTGCTCCAGAAGAACTTGCAACACCGGCAACGCCCAGAATTGGGAGTCCGAACCAACCATAAAGAGAAAGCGCATTACCAAATACATTTACAAGGTTTGCTACGATAGAAACGATCATTGCTTCGCTAGTGTGACCATAACTTCTAAGAATAGCTCCCTGAAGTAAACTTAATCCATTGAAAATACAGAAACAACCACCAAAAACAATAAAGTATAACCATGCAAAATGACGAACATCATCTTCCAATGTGTAGCAGCTTAATAATGGGGCAGTACCAAAAAGAACAAGTAAGGTGATTACAGTACATGATATGAACATCATAATATAGCTGGCCTGGGCTATATGAGTAAGTTCTTTTTCTGACTTCTGTGCACCAATAAACTGAGCCAGAACAATAGAAGAACCGGTTGCAATAACAGAGAAAATCAGATTCAGAAAGAAAACATACTGAGAAACAAGACCAACAGCAGCAACTGCAGAGTTGTTATAAGAGCTGAGCATTAATGTATCAATAGAAGATACAAGAATTCTCATAAGCTGTTCCATTGCTAAAGGGAACGCTAATTTTAACATTGGCAATGAGCCACGATTTGCTTTTTGAGACATAAAAAAACCTGCTTAAGTTATATAAAAATATAGCTTTTGCAGGCTTTTATAAATAGGTAAAAAATACTCTTTTTTTGTATTTTTATAACCGGATCTTTTCTATTCAGCTTTAGAATATTCCTGGAATCTATTGATATATTTTTCAAGTGGAAGTGGAGGAGAGAAGTAATATCCTTGAATAGTATCGCAACCATATTTACGAAGGAATTCCAGCTGTTCCTGTTTTTCAACACCCTCAGCAATAACATGGATATTCTTGAAATGTGCAAGTTCAATAGAATGTCTAACCAATTCTTCTCCATCTGGAGTTCCAATAAAATCAACCAGGCTTTTGTCAATTTTCAGAACATCAAATGGGATAAGATTCAAGCTGGCAAGAGAAGAAGAACCAGTACCAAAATCATCCATATCGATTCTAAAGCCTGCTGCTTTTAATTGTTCAGCAAGTTCCTTAATCTGTTTGTTCTTAAATGCAGTTGTTTCTGTAATTTCAAGAGGTACCAGTTCAACAGGGATACCAGTTTCTTCAATAACATCCTTGTATTTCTGAATGATTCCTGTGTGATGTAAACTGGCTCTGGAAATATTAACAGAAATAGGGACAGTCTTAATTCCAGCATTCATAAAGCGCTTGATTGTTTTACAAACAGAAGTGAATACATATAAATCAAGCTGAACAATTAATCCGTCTTCTTCAAATACATAAATAAAATCAGCTGGAGAAATAGTCTGGCCATCTGGATTAATCCAGCGAACAAGTGCTTCTGCACCTACCAGTTCTTCAGTTTTTGCATCGAACTTAGGCTGAAACCAAACCTTGAAATCTTCATTTTTAATTGCATCAGCAAATGCAGCTTCTAAAAGCTGTTCTTTTGCATGCTTGTGACTGATTGGACCATCATAATTTGAAACAGTAACAGCATAATTGTGAAGAATACTTTTTGCGGCCAGTAAAGCACGGTCGCAAAGAATGTTTGGAGGAACAGTTTTATCAACTTTTCCAAGAACACCATATTTTACAATTGAACTTGGAATAGGAGAGTTTTTAGCAATTTGATTTACACTGTTTTCAAAATCAGTAATACCAATATTCTGGGAGCTCTTGAAAATACTTACAAAAAGGTCTCCACCATAACGGGCAAGAATAGCATCTGGATTAAGACGCTGGAATTCATCTGCATAATAACAAAGCAGCTGATCACAGGTTTTTGTACCGTAAACAGCATTCAAAAGCTTAAAGTTTTCAATATCTGAAACAACAATATCATAATTTACATCTGGATTTTCACGGAACATTTTTCTAACACGACGGTAGAAAGCTGAACGGGTATACAAACCAGTTAAAATATCATGTTCAAATTCATAAAGCTTTTTGTTGCTTTCATACTGGCGGTAAATAATAAGCCCAATGAATATGAGAATAAGGAAAATAGAAACAGCGATTTGCTTCCAGATTGAACCTATGCCAGACCAGCCTTCAATTGGTTCTACAGAAAGATACCAGGTATCATTTGGAATACGAATAGAAATCTGAACTCTTCTGTCCATTTCGGCATGTTTATCGTTTATGATACAGCCAAAGTTATCTGTTGTTGTATTAAAGTTATCGTCTTTCCAAACTGAAACATAATAACCAGAATTCTGATGATTAATGGATTTGAATACGCGGGAAGTAAAGTCGTCCCAGTCTACAGCTACAACTGAAAAATACGCAAATTCATCATTTTTAAATGCAGGATTTCGTACTAGTAGACCAGTACCACCTTCAACTAATGGTAGAGGACCTGCAACTGTAATTTTCCGTGTATCAATTGCCTGCTGGGCTTTTCCGCGCTGATTTTCATCTTCCAGCATATTGAAACCGATTGTGGCTTTTTGAATGGAAGGTGGATAGGCTGCTGCAACAACTGCATTTGGCGCAATATACATACTTCCAATAGATGGATTGTCTTCGTAAAAGTGATGACACAAAACTGAAAAGGTAGAAATAAATCTGTCGCCAAATTCTTCGTAAATATCTTTAAGTACAATAGAAGTGTTAATAACCTGATCAAGTGAAAGAATAATGCTGGATGCAATGCCCTGTCCATATACTGTGGCACCAGCAATTTCATCATCCTGTTTTCTTTTTAAAGATGAACTCATGACGATGTAATCTATCATAATACATGAAAGAAGAGCGAGAACAGTTAATACAATTTGAGTACGCGTCAAAAAGATATGTACTTTTTTATTGTTCGTCCTAAGGGCCAAAGAATCTCCTTACACTTCCACCAGTTAATAGTATATCATCTATTTAAAATATGACAAATTTTTAATTTATGTTAATAAAGCGGTTTCCATACGCTTAATAGTCTCGTCAATCAGATCTTTTTTAATGCAGGAATAATTTATTACAAATGTTGGTGCAGCTTCTGGTTCTGAATTATAGAAATAATCACTTAACAGCGAAATGTTTATGCCTTGAGCTTTAAGTCTATTTTGTAATAAATTTCCCGCTTCTTTTGTATGAACTGTAAGCAGAAAATGAAGACCAGCTTCTTCTTCTGTAATTTGGCATAGCGGCATTAACTGACTTTTCTGCAAATTCTGAATAAATGTATTACGAATACTTCTATAATAGTTTTTCATTCGGTTTATGTGAGTTTCGTAATTTCCTTCTTCCATAAAGCGAGCCAGGGTGAACTGTTCAAAGGCAGAAACCTGGCAGGAATAGGAGCCAAGTTTATTTACAAAATCGTTAACCAAAGATGGTGGAAGGACCATATAACTGATTCGGAAGGAAGGAGACAGGGTTTTTGTAAAGGTATTCATGTAGATGATGTTGCTTTGTGGGTTTGTACTTTGGAGTGTTGGCAGAGGCTTACCGTTAAAGCGGAATTCACTGTCGTAATCATCTTCTATTATAAGGCGCTCTGGGGAGGCATTGGCCCAAGCCAGGAGTTCCAGGCGGCGGCGTACTGGCATTACAATCCCAGTTGGAAAATGATGATTTGGAGAAATATGAATAATGGATGCATTTGTTGATTCCAGATCTTTGGGATTCATACCCTGTTTATCGAGTTGTATTGGGATGCAGGTGGCGCCGTTTAATTCCAAAATATCACGGACTTTTTTATAACCTGGGTTTTCAACTGCAAATACTGTTGAGCGGTTCAAAAATTGTACTAGCATGGAATAAAGGGCCTCTGTGCCGGCACCAATAATAATCTGTTCAGGAGAAACTTCCATATTGCGGAAGGATTTCAGATAAAGGGCAATTTGTGTGCGTAATTCCAGGATGCCTTTTATTGAAGAACGCTGCAAAAGCTTTTCGTCAGAGGAATTCAGGACCTGGCGCATTGTATGAGCCCAAAGTGTAAAAGGGAATTTCTGTGCACTGGTGGAGTTGCTGGTGAAGTCGGCAAACCATTGCGGTGTGGGGGTAGGGGGAGTGAGATTTTCCATAGAGGTCTGTCCCCGTTGAACAGAATTGTTTGAAACAGGAATATCAGTTACGAAAAAGCCTTTCTTTTCTATAGAATAGATGTATCCTTCTGAAATTAGCTGGGCATAGGCATTCTGGGTTGTAATAACGCTAATTCCAAGATGAGATGATAGAGAACGTTTTGATGGGAGTTTTGAATTGGCAGGAAGTTTTCCTTCCAGAATCTGAGCTTTGATAGAATTATATAAGTATTCACAAAGACCGGTTTCTCCCCGTTTAGAAAAATCAACTGTAATCATATTTCTATTCCTTAACTGA
Source organism: Treponema sp. (assembly GCA_016292805.1). Lineage (GTDB taxonomy): Bacteria > Spirochaetota > Spirochaetia > Treponematales > Treponemataceae > Treponema_D. Next base: position 21,293 of record JAEDFM010000027.1, read on the forward strand.
TATTATTGTAATGTTCATAATAGGATGAATCAATAATACCAGGACTTCTAAAAGATTAAGATTGACAAAATATCATAAATTGTCATAATGTATAATTAAAGAGCACAGGATAATTGTTATAGAGGATTTTATGAATAAAGCAAAAAAAATGTATTGCCGTATTTTTCAGACAGTATTTAAGATAGCGCTTCCTATCTTGCCTTACCGTACTCCAGAAATCTTGAATACAATTGAAGACCTTCCTATGGAATTTGCAGAACGCAAAATTACAAAGGTTATGCTTGTAACTGATAAAGCACTTCGTAGCGTTACAGCTGGTCTTGAAAGACTTCTTCCTAACCATGGAATTGCCTGCATTGTTTATGACAAAACAGAAGCCAATCCAAAGGTTTCAAATGTAGAAGAAGCATATGCACTATATAAACGCACAGCCTGCGAAGCAATCATTGCTTTTGGTGGAGGTTCTTCTATGGACTGCGCTAAAGCTCTTGGAGCTCGTGTTGCTTATCCAAGAAAAACTCTTAATCAGATGAAAGGTATTTTAAAGGTTCGCCGTAAGATTCCTTTACTTGCTGCAATTCCAACAACAGCCGGCACAGGTTCAGAAGTAACTTTGGCAGCAGTAATTACTGACGACGCAACACATTACAAATATCCAATCAACTCTTTCCCATTAATTCCATCAATTGCAGTTTTGGATCCTAAGGTAACTTATACACTTCCAAAATCTCTTACTGCAACAACAGGTATGGATGCTCTTACACATGCAGTAGAAGCTTACATTGGCCGCTCTACAACTCATCAGACACGAAAATGGGCAGTAACTGCAGTTCGTTTAATTTGCCGTAATATTCAGAAAGCTTATAACGAAGGAACAGATTACGAAGCCCGCGAAAACATGCTTAAAGCTTCAAATCTTGCAGGTTCTGCATTTTCTCAGTCTTATGTAGGATATGTTCATGCCGTAGCACATTCACTTGGTGGAGCCTATAATATTCCTCACGGATTAGCAAACGCTGTAATTCTTCCATATGTATTGGAAGCTTATGGTTCATCAATTTATAAAAAACTTAGAAAGCTTGCCAGAGCAATCAATCTTGTAGATAAATATGAAAATGCAGAAGTTGCTGCCAAAAAATTCATCAAACATATTAAAGAGATGAATGAAAACCTGGGTATTCCAAAAACATTAAAGGGTATTAAACCAGAGGACATTCCAGAATTAGCTCGTCGTGCAGATAAAGAAGGTAATCCACTTTATCCTGTACCAGTTCTAATGGATGCAAAAGGTCTGGAAAAGTTTTACTATGATGTAATGGATAAGGAGGAAGTAAATGGACAGCAGCAAAATCAAGAATGTTGTTAATCAACAGAGAAAATTCTTTCAGACAGGAGCAACACTTCCTGTAAAGTTTCGTATTGAAGCTTTAAAAAAACTTAAGGCAAACATTTTAGCAAACGAAAAAGAAATTGCCGCTGCAATTACAGCCGATCTTGGTAAAAGCGAAACAGAAGCTTTTATGTGCGAAATTGGTCTTGTAATTACAGAGATTTCTTATATGCTTAAACATGTAAGAAAGTTTGCCAAAGATAAAACTGTTTCAACTCCACTTTCCAATTTCCCAGCTCACAGTTTTGTGAAAAGCTCTCCATACGGAAATGTTTTAATTATGAGTCCTTGGAACTATCCATTCCTTTTGACTCTTGATCCTTTAGTAGATGCAATTTCTGCTGGAAACACAGTAGTTGTTAAACCAAGTGCTTATTCACCTGCCACTTCAGCTGCAATAGAAAAAGTTTTACAAGAAACATTTGCTCCAGAATATGTTGCCGTAGTAACAGGGGGCCGTGCAGAAAATGCCTGTCTTTTAGAACAGAAGTTTGACTATATTTTCTTTACAGGAAGCCAGGCTGTAGGTAAGGAAGTGCTTCGTCATGCTGCAGAATACCTTACACCTTGTACTTTGGAACTCGGGGGAAAATCACCTTGTATCATCGATTCATCTGCAAAAATTAAGCTGGCTGCAACTAGACTTGTGTGGGGAAAATATTTGAATTGCGGACAGACTTGTGTAGCTCCTGACTATGTTTTGTGTCATTCTTCAGTAAAGGACCAGTTCATAAAGGCTATGGCTGCAGAAATCAAGGCGCAGTTTGGGCAGGATCCTTTAGCAAATAAAGATTACGGTAAAATTATTAACCAGAAGCACTTTGAAAGAGTTAGGGGATTGATTAATAAAGATAAGGTTGCAGTTGGTGGCCGTGTAAATGCAGAAACTCAGCAGATTGAGCCAACTGTAATGGACAATGTTACTTGGGAAGATGCAGTTATGGGCGAAGAAATCTTTGGACCAGTTCTTCCAGTTTTAACTTTTGACTCTTACGATCAGATTTACCAGACCTTGAACGACAAGGCAAAACCATTAGCTTTCTATTTGTTTACAGAAAACCGCAAGTTGATGAAAGAGTTTACCAGCCGTTTTAATTTTGGTGGCGGTTGTATCAACGATTGTATTATTCACCTTGCCACAAACAATCTTGGCTTTGGTGGTTGCGGCGAAAGCGGTATGGGAGCTTATCATGGAAAAGTTGGTTTTGATACTTTCAGTACAAAGAAAAGTATTGTAAACCGTAAAACTTTCATGGATGTTCCATTAAGAAAACAGCCTTATTCCGGTCTAAAGCGCAAGCTTTTGGATTTGGTTTTAAGATAGAATAAAAAAAGCACCTCCTAAACTTGAACTTTATTTGTCCAACTTTAGGGGTGCACTTCATCACAACGCTTTTTTATTTTCTGCTACTACTAAAATCCGCTAGAATTTAAACAACAGTCCTATTCCGGCTCCTGCTACGAACCAGAAGAAAGGATGGATTTTTTTAAGCTTTTTAATTTGGAGTAAGAGCAGCACAACAACACTTAAAATTATGGTGCTCCAGACAGGCTGCATCCCAGCTTCTGTAATACGAACTAAAGAAACTTTACAGATGCTGAAAACAGAAACAGCAATAATTGCTGCAACTGCTGGACGGATTCCATTAAAAGCTGCCTGAACAGTTTTGTTTTTATTCATTTTTGCAAAGAATGCCGCAATTATACAGATGATTACCAGACTTGGAAGAACAAGACCAAATGTAGAAATGATTCCACCCCAAATTCCTAAAGTCTGGTAACCAACGTAAGTTGCCATATTAAGACCAATTGGACCAGGTGTAGATTCACTTACAGCAATCATATTTGTAAGTTCTTCTAAAGTGAACCAGTCGTATTTATTTGTAAGTTCAATTAAGTAAGGAATTGTAGCTGGACCCCCACCTACTGCAAAAAGACCAATCTTAAAAAATTCCCAGAAAATAAGGAGACCAAGGATAAAACTATTCATCTTTCTTTTCCTCCTGTACTGTTTCTACACTTTCTGTTGATTCAGTTTTTGCTTCAGATTTTTTTGCTTGTGTAGATTTTATTAATTCAAAAATAATTCCAACAGCTGCAGCTGAAAGTACCAGTACAATTGTTGGAAGTTTTAAAAATAAACCAACTAAAAGAACAACTGCGTAAATAATCCAGGCAAACAGATTTTTAAGGCTTTTCTTTCCCAGGTTCAGCGCAGTGTTAATAAGAAGAGCGCAAACAACACCGCGAATACCCATAATTGCGTGCTGGAACCAGACATTGTCCATAAATTGGTTAAGGCAGGCTGCAATTGCAGTAATAATAACCAGTGAAGGTGTTACCATTCCTAAAGTTGAAAAAATACCGCCCAGGACTTTTTCCCGTTTGTAGCCAACAAAAGTTGCGGTGTTAATGGCAATAATTCCAGGTGTGCACTGACCAATGGCATAACAGTCTAGAAGTTCTTCTTCTGTAATCCAATTGTTTTTATCTACAAGTTCGTGTTCAAGCATTGGAAGCATTGTAAGTCCGCCTCCAAAAGTGAGTCCTCCAATTTTAAGGAAAGCCCAATATAATTTGCAAAGTTCTTTAAATTTGTTCATAGGCCTATTCTAGAGGTTTTCACAGAGGAAGTCATTAGGGGAAATTCTTTGCGCAAAGGATTGGAGCAACTGCGAAGCAGTCCACCGGAGCCAGCGTGAAACGATGGCGAGGAGGATGGAGCGATAGCGGAATTGCGGAAAGCCTGGTTTTGCGGAGCAAAATGCGCCAGGAATATTTATTTAGATTTGATTTGAGAAAGGTTTGACTTCGGGCTGGTTTTCTATGTGTTCGCCAAGCATTTTTTCCATCCACACCATATTGTACCAGCGATTGAATTTGAAGCCGCACTGGTGGAACTCGCCAACCAGGTGGTAGCCCATTTTTTCGTGGAAGAGGACGCTGTTTTTGGTAAGGTATTCATCTTCGACGGCGGGGCAGGCGATGCAGGCGTTGGAATTAAGGACGCCCTGTGCGGCAAGGAGTTCTTCCAGTTTAAGCAGGAGGGCTTTGCCAATTCCCATTTTGTGGCGGTCCATGGCAACATAAATTGAAGTTTCGATTGCCCACTGGTAAGCGGCCCGGGATTTAAATGGGCTGGCATAAGCGTAACCTACTGGCTGACCATTTTGTTCGGCAACGATGTATGGAAATTTTTTAAGGGTTGTCTGGATGCGGCAGGTGAATTCTTCCAGGGTTGGAACTTCCCATTCGAAGGTGATGGCGGTGTTTTCTACGTAAGGTTTGTAAATCTGAAGGAGGGCTGCGGCATCGGTTGGTGTGGCAACTCGTAAGGTGATGTTTTCCATAAGGTAAATATAATTCTTTGTGGGTTCAGTCACAATAGAAAGCTGAAAAATGTTATTCGGACTTGTTTTGGGAAAGATCATTCTAGCTTTCAAAAATAACAAAAGTCCCTAGTAGAAAAACTGGATATGAAGGAATGAAGAATCTGCAAATAATTGGAAAATTAATACATACTTCCAGTTTAAGACGGGTTTTCTACCAGCTGGATACCTCATTGGCTGGGGGGCGGTAAGGAAATTAGCTTTCTGTGCTCAGTGGATGGCGGTTGGTTGCTGGCGGCTAGTGGCTGCTGGTGGTGGCTGGTTGCTGGCTGCTGGTGGCGGCTGGCGGCTGGTTGCTGGCTGCTGGTGGCTGCTGGTGGCGGCTGGTGGCTGTTTGCTGGTTGCCGGTGGTTGGTTGCCGGTGGTTGGCGCCTGGCGGCTAATGGCTGGTTATTGGCGGTTGGCGGTTGGCGGCGTTGTTAGTGGTGCCGGGGGGGCATACAGAAGTTTGTATTTAGCAAAAAATGTATGTGGGGTTTTGTGCAGATTTTATGAAAGGGCATGCAGAATAGGTTTAGTTTTGGAAAATGTATGTGAAAATTTGGAAGGCGTGGTGTGTTGGAGCGGTAAAAGCTTATTATGGACATACAAAAATATTTGAATAGGGAAAAATGTATGTGATGGGATTAGATTTTTCTGGGTTGTTGTGGAATTAGGGCATACATTTTTGGGAAAAAAACTAAAAATGTATGTCGGAATGGAAAATGACAGCTCTAAAAAGTTGAGGAAGGCATATTTTTTCATAAATTTTGAAAAAAAATACTGAAATTTTGTAAAAAGTGATTTTCGCAGGACATATTATATAGGGGTGTTAATGTGAAAATTATAGATTTACTTGAAAATTATAAGTTGGAGTTGGAACAGAAGATTTCTGTGGCTAGTAAAATGTCTGCCCATCTTCCGAAAGGTACGGTGAGAATTATTAAGCACAAGGGTAAACCTCAATATTATCTGGTGGGTGAAAAAATATCTTACCTAACTAAAAAAGACATGAAGCTGGTAAAAGAACTGGCGCAGCGGGAATATAACAGAAAGGTGCTGATAAGACTTAAGGCGCAGCTGAAATCATGTAAGGGCTTTCTTAAGATTTGCCAGAAGAATAAATTGGAAGCTCCTTTTGAAAGGGCAAGTTTTTATAGGAAAGCTTTGATAACACCATTGTTTACCAGTGATTTTGAGTTTGGAAGGCAATGGAAGCTTTTGGAATATGAACAAAAATCTTTTAGTGAGAATGCACCTGAATATTATACTTCTTCTGGGTTAAGGGTACGGTCTAAGTCAGAAATAATTATTGGTGATGTTCTTGAGCGGCTGGGGATTTATTTTAGGTATGAGTTTCCGCTGAAAATGAATAATGGAGTGGAGCTGCATCCTGATTTTTACTGTTTGAATGTACGGACCAGGCAAGAATTTGTGTGGGAGCATTTTGGTATGATGGATGACTTGGAGTATGTTCAGCGGGCTGTTGAGAAACAGGTTCTTTATGCAAAAAATGGCTGGCTTATTGGGAAAAATCTGATTTTTACGATGGAGACTATGTACAGCCCGCTGAATTCCAAGATGATTGAGAAAATTGTAAGGGAGTGTTTAATGTAAATGCTGTGTTTTTAATAATTAGGAATAGTATTTTTTGGAATGGAGGCATACAGAATTAGAGAATGTGCGAAAAATGTATGTGCTTTGTGGAATGAGGTGGAGTTAATTTATGGGGATTGGCATACATTTTTTTTAGAAAATGAAAAAATGTATGTGTAAATGGAGTTTTGAAAAGTAAAAAAATGTGTTTTAAGGGGAAAGTGGCATATTTTATGTGGTAAATAAATTATAAAGTATGTGAATTGAAAAGTAAGACGGAGTTAAAGGGAAGAGAATGACATACATTTATGGCAGAAAAGATTGAAATGTATGTGCAGGTGAAGAAGGAAGGGGGGAGTGGGCCCGAGCATGGAGCTGCGCCGCAGGCGGCCACTGGACTGAGCGAATGAGCAGGTGCGAATGAGCGAGGGAAGCGGCTGACCGTTAGGGAACAGCGGAACGCGAGTTGGAGGGTTTACTGGCCTGAAAATATTGTAAAAAATCTTCTATATCATTAAAATGATTTTTATGGAAAACACTAAAAGAACAGTAACTTGCGGTGAGCTTACAAAGGCTGATGTTGGCAAGAAAGTTGTATTAAATGGTTGGGTTAGCCGTACTCGGGATTTAGGCGGTCTTGTATTTATTCGTCTTCGTGACCGTTATGGTATTACTCAGGTTATGGTTGGAGACAAGGCTAGCGATGAAGTTAAGAAAATTGCTGCCGGATTGAAATCTGAATATTGTATTGCAGTTGAGGGTGTTGTTGCCGCTCGTGCTGAAAAAGATATTAACAAAGATATGGCTACTGGTGAAATTGAAGTTGAAGCTTCTGATATTGAAATCTTTACAACTAGCCAGGATTTGCCATTCTCTATTGAAGAAGTTCGCCAGAAGGACGGAACTCTTGTAATTCCTAACGAAGATTTGCGTTTGAAATATCGTTATCTGGATTTGCGCCGTGACCCAATGCAGCAGAATATTATTTTGCGCAGTCAGGTTACATTTGCAACTCGCGAATATTTGACTTCTAAAGGATTTTTGGAAATTGAAACTCCAACTTTCATTAAATCTACTCCAGAAGGTGCCCGGGATTACTTAGTTCCAAGCCGTGTTCATCCAGGAAAATTCTATTCTTTGCCACAGAGCCCACAGCTTTACAAGCAGCTTTTGATGGTTTCTGGATTTGATAAATATTTCCAGATTGCACGCTGTTACCGTGATGAAGATGCTCGTGGTGACCGTCAGCCTGAATTTACTCAGATTGATATGGAAATGTCTTTCACAAACCGGGAAGAAGTTCTTTCTACAACAGAAGGAATGATGCAGTACATCTTCAAAAAGACAATGAACTACGATTTGCCAGCTAAGTTTGACCGCATTTCTTGGGAAGATGCTTTTGACTTCTACGGAAGCGACAAACCAGATTTACGTTTTGATATGAAGATGCAGGATGCTACATTTATGGCAGACCTTGCTGATTTCAATGCATTCAAGGCTGGAGCTGCAAATGCTGGCCGCCATATTCAGAGACACAAACGTTCTGGATTGAAGGCACTTGTTGTTAAGAACGTTGCAGATAAATACAGCCGTAAACAGGTAGAAGCACTTGAAGCAGTTGCTAAAACATACAAAGCAAAAGGTCTTGCCTGGATGAAAGTAAATGCTGAAGGCGTATTTGAAGGCGGAATTTCAAAATTCTACGCTGGAAAAGAAGCTGAAATCTGTGCAAAACTTGGTGCTGAAAAGAACGACATGCTTTTGTTCGTAAGCGATGAAAACTGGCAGCTTGCTTGTACAGCTCTTGGTGCTGTTCGTAAGCAGCTTGGTAAAGATTTGAATCTTTACAATCCTGCAGATGAATTCCACTTTGCCTGGATTATCGACTTCCCATACTTTGCATTTAACGAAGAAACAAACTCTTGGGAAACAGAACACCACATGTTCACTCTCCCTCAGAAACAGTACTGGGATACATTGGAAAGCGACCCAGGGGCTGTAAAAGGTGACTTGTACGACCTGGTTTTGAACGGCTACGAATTGGCTTCTGGTTCTATGCGTATTAATGATCCAGCTTTACAGCAGAGAATCTTTAAGATTGTTGGTTACTCAGAAGAACGGGCACAGAAAGCCTTCGGTTTCCTGGTACAGGCATTCAAGTTTGGTGCACCACCACACGGAGGAATCGCACCAGGATTGGACCGCTTGATTATGCTTATGCGCCACGAAGAATCAATCCACGAAGTAATTGCCTTCCCTAAGAACAATTTGGCAATGTCGCCAATGGATGAATGTCCTTCTTATGTAGATGATTCGCAACTTGATGAACTTCATATTAAGTGTGTGGAAAAAGAGTAATTTGGCGACGTACGAATGTCCAAGTGCAGTAGACGAGCAGCAGCTTAAAGATTTGCACATGCCTATAATCGAAGAACCGTTAAAAAAAAGGTTGCGACAGCAAG
>JAEDFM010000070.1 GCA_016292805.1 Treponema sp.
AAAAAACGAAAATTCTGCTGACGCACATTACGGAATTGGTGTAATATATGAAAAGCAGGGGAATATTGTAAAAGCTCGTTCTGAATGGCGTAAAGCCCTTAAAATTCAGGTTAATCATCCGGAAGCTTTACAAAAAATGTCTAATTATTAAAATTGTTTTCGACCAACGGGAGGATATATAAAAATGGGATTATTTGACAGTTTTACAACTGATATTGGTATTGACTTAGGTACTTGTAATACTTTGATTTATGTTCGTGGTAAGGGTATGGTTATTGATGAACCATCTGTTATCGCTGTTGAAAAAGGTACCAAAAGAATTCTTGCTGTAGGTTCAGATGCAAAATGTATGCTTGATCGTACTCCAGGAAATATTATGGCTATCCGTCCATTGGCTGATGGTGTAATTGCAGATATTGATAGTACAGAAAAAATGATTAAGTACTTCATTTCAAAAATAATTCCAAGACATCAGTTCTTTAAATCTGTAAGAATGAAAATTGGTATTCCATCTTGTATTACTGATGTAGAACGCCGTGCAGTTATTGAAGCTGCTCTTAAAGCTGGTGCAAAGGAAGTTGAAGTTATTGAAGAATCACGAGCAGCTGCAATTGGTGCTAAAATCCCTATTTTTGAACCAGCTGGTCACATGATTTGTGATATTGGTGGTGGTACATCTGAAATTTCTGTAATTTCCCTTGGCGGTATGGTTGTTACACACTCAATCCGTATTGGTGGCGATAAGTTTGATGAAGCAATTGTTAAACATGTAAGAAGTGTTCACAACCTGATTATTGGTCAGCCAGCTGCAGAACGCCTTAAGATTCAGATTGGTAATGCTGCACCCGAAAAAACAATCGAAAAAATGGAATTAAAAGGAACTGATGCTATTACAGGTCTTCCTCGTCGTCTTGAAATTGACTCTGTAGAAGTTCGTGAAGCATTAAAGGATCCTGTTACAAAAATCGTTGAAGAAATTAAAATTGTTCTAAGTGAAACTCCTCCAGAGCTTGCATCAGATATTATTGAACGGGGTATTGTAATGACTGGTGGTGGTTCTATGCTTAGAAGATTACCAGATTTAATTTCTAAAGAAACTGGTGTACCTGTAATTCTGGTTGAAAAACCACTTGAATGTGTTGCTTTGGGTGCTGGAGAAGCATTTGAATTGTTCAAAGATATGTCTTCTGAACGTTCTGTATACGACAGCTTAAACGATTAGAATTACTCCAATGGCCGGTAAGAATCATTCCTCTTTCAAATTTAGATTTTCTGAATTTCTCTTTATTTTACTGATTGTAATTTCTTCTGTAATGCTTACATTCAGTTCGGGAGCCTTTGTTGTAAATTTTAAAAAAGTAGGATTTACTGCAATTTCTTCTATAGAAAAAGGTGTTCATTTTATTACAGATGGTTTAAAAAATACTGTTAACTCAGTAGGTGAACTTAGAAAACTAAAAAAAGATTACAATGAATTGGTTATTAAACTGGAAAATTACGAACAGATGCAGAGAACAAATGCAGATATTCGTAAGGAGAATATCCGTTTAAAAGAGCAGCTTGATTTTGCAGTTTCTCTGGAAGAAAAGAATATTCCTGCACAAATTATCGCCAGAGATTTGGACAATGCATACGCATATATCACAATAAATAAGGGAAGTGTAAACGGTATTAAAAAGAATATGCCTGTTGTTGCACTTCAAAATGGAAACCAGGGACTTGTAGGAAAGGTCGTTTCTGTTGGAACATTTACCAGTCAGATTATGCCAATCTACAACCTGAATAACAAGGTTTCTGTACGAATTCAAAATACCCGTGATCTTGGACTTGTTAGTGGTATGGGTAGTCAGGATAATCCTCTTGAAATGGAATATATCCGTAAACGAGTTGCAGATCAGCTCCATTATGGAGATATTATTGTAACTTCAGGTGAAAACGACAATTACATGCGTGATATTCCTGTTGGTACAATCACAAAAATTTCATCAGAAGCATACAGTTCTACATTGGATATTGAACTTACTCCAATCATCGATTTTGCAAGACTGGAAACTGTAATCGTTATAAACATGAAAGAACTCAATGACAGAAAAGATATAGAAGCAGGGGAGGAAAAATAATTATGGTGAAATCTTACTTAATCAGTATTTTTATTTTATTGTGTGCAGTTATTATTGAATCCTCAATTCTTTCAAACTTAAGTTTTCTGCTTGCAGTTCCTGACATTGTTTTAATCTGTTCAATTTATTTTTCTTTACTGAATGGTAAACTTTATGGTGAAACCTGCGGTTTTGTTTCCGGAATCTTTTTAGACTGGACAACAGGCATTCCTTTTGGTTTCAATTCTTTAATTAGAACTATAATTTCATATGTATTTGGTTTCTTTTCTGACACAATTATTCTAAAAGGAATCTTTATGCCTATGATTACTGTTGCAAGTGGAACTGTTCTTAAAGCAATTATTAAACAGCTTTCAGTTTTCTTTTTTCCAAATGTTGGAATATATTTAACTCATATCATCTCTTATGAATTTTTATTCGAGCTTGTTTTAAATACATTACTTGCACCTTTCTTCTTTAAATTCCTAAACTTATTTGTTCGTTCACTTTCAATTTCATCAACAAAGGATAAGGTTGATAATGCCTAGAGAACACCAGATAGATAAATTACACAAAAACGCTAAAGTTTTAATTCTCTTTATACTTATCTGTCTTGGCTTTTTTTTATATGTATACAAACTTTTTACATTGCAGATTGTTCAGGGTGAAGAATATCGTTCCCAGTCAAAAGTAATTTCAAGTCAGGTTACAACTTTACCTGCACAACGAGGGGAAATTTTTGACCGAAATGCAAATTTGCCAATGGTTATTAATACAGAAACTTTCGTAGTATCTGTAACACCAGGAGAAATCCCTTCTGGTCATTACGACACTGTAATAGCAAAGCTTGCCAAATATCTTGATATTCCAAAATCTGATATCGATAAAAAAATTACAAGAAGACGCTCTTATTCTTCAATTGAAGTTAAATCAAATGTAAGTTTTTCTATAATTTCAAACATTGCTGAAAACCTTAGTGATTTGCCTGGTGTTTCATGGGGGTCAAAACCACAGCGAAATTATCAGCATACAAAATCACTTTCACATATTGTTGGATATGTAGGCGATATTTCTCAGGAAGAATTCACACTTCTTTATAATAAAGGTTATACAAAAAACTCTATTGTAGGAAAGACTGGTATTGAAAAACAGTATGATAGTCTTTTGCAGGGAACTCCTGGTAGGGAAATGGCCACAGTTGATGTTCATGGTCGTAAAATTTCAGATACACCAATTGTTGAACCACCTAAAATGGGAAATAATCTTATTCTTACAATTGATTCTGATGTACAGAAACTAGCAGAAGAAGCACTTGGTAAACGAGTTGGAGCTGTAGTTGTTTTAAAACCAGCTACCGGCGAAATTCTTGGAATGGTTTCTTATCCATATTTTGATTCAAATATCTTTAGCGCCGATGATTCTAGCATTGAATATAATAAACTTAGAAACGATGAATATAAACCTCTTATAAACAGAGCCGTACAGTATTCTTATCCACCAGCTTCTACATTTAAAATCATTATGTCTGCAGCTATGCTTCAGGAAAAAGCATTTCCTTCTGCAAAGAAAATTGAATGTAAAGGTTATATGCAGTATGGTGGACGAACTTTCCATTGTCATGTTCATGAACCTGGTCATGGCTGGCTTGATATGCAGAATGCTATGGCTCAATCTTGTGATGTTTACTACTGGACTGTTGGTCGTGACTATCTTGGTATTGAAAAAATTGCTTCTTACGCACGGGAATTTGGTTTTGGAAAGAGTGCACAGATTGACCTGCCAAGCCAGGTTGTTGGCCGTGTTCCAACAGCAGAATGGAAGTTTAAAACTTACAATGAACGGTGGATGGGTGGTGATACCATGTCCTGCTCAATTGGTCAGGGATATATGGAAGCTACACCTTTACAGCTGGCAGATATGATTGCAATGGTTGCAAATGGTGGAGTAATTTATAAGCCACATTTACTAAAGGAAGTCCGGGATTCAGAAACAAACGAAGTAATTCAATCTTATAAACCACAAATTCTTACAAAATCTACAATCGATAATTCGGTTTGGAAAGAAGTTCAGGAAGCACTTCGCTACACAGTTACAGATGGAACACCTCAGTATCCAATGCATAATAAAATCGTACAGATTGCCTGTAAAACAGGTACAGCCGAAGTTGATGGATATAAAGACAGCTGGCATTCCTGGCTTGTAGCTTATGCACCATACGATGCTCCTCCAGAAGATCAGATATGTGTAGCAACCGTAGTAGAAGCCTGTAATAAGTGGGAATGGTGGGCACCATATTGTACAAATATTATTATTCAAGGTTATTTTGCAAATCAAACTTGTGCTGAGGCAATTCACGAATTAGGATTTGATTACCTTACAAGACAGGGTAGACGAGAATAGGGGATAAAATGAAAAACAAGTTTTTTGCAATGTTCGATTACTTATTACTTCTCGCCATTTTTATTTTAATTGGAATGGGTATAATGTTTATTTATTCCTCATCAATTAACTCTGAAGGAATTTCTGTAACAAATGAATATATTAAACAAATAATCTGGGCCGTTGCTGGTCTTATAATTTTGATTATTACCACTCTTTACGATTATAGAAGGTTTGAAAAAGTAGCTCTTTATTTTTATGGAATATTTATATTAGTTTTATTAATAGTATTAATTCCTCACGTCGGTCGTAAAGTTAATGGAGCCCGTTCTTGGTTAGGTATCGGTGATTTTGGTATTCAGCCTTCAGAATTTGGCAAGATTTTTTATATTTTATTTCTTGCCAAATTCTTTGATGAAACTGAAACAATGAAGCCAATGAAAAGATATATACTTGCAGGTGTAATCTTAATGATTCCTTTTGGTCTTATTATGTTACAACCTGATATGGGTACAGCCAGCGTATACTTTCCAATTTTTATTACTATGTGTTTTATTGCAGGGATTCCTTTATCATATATCATGTACCTGCTTTTATTTGCCTTTAGTACAATCATATTTACAATCCTTCCAGTTTGGAATTCTGAAATTTCGAAAGTACCTGTTAAAGCTATTTCTATTCTAACTACAATGAAACTTCGTATGCTGTTAATTATTGCAGTTGGTGTTATTGCAGCTATTGGTATAATTGTACGTAGATATTTCCATGGACCTAAATACTTTAAATGGATTGCTTATTTTGCTTCAATTCTTACTTTAGGATTAATATTTTCTATTGCCGCAGGGAAAGTTTTAAAACCATACCAAATTATGCGTCTAATCATTTTTATTGATCCTAGTATAGATCCTCGTGGTGCAGGCTGGAATATTATTCAATCTAAAGTTGCTATTGGTGCTGGTGGTATGTTTGGACAAAGTTTCTTACACGGAACTCAGAGCCACTATCGTTTCCTTCCGCAGCAAAGTACTGACTTTATTTTTAGTATTCTTTCAGAAGAATTTGGATTTTTAGGTGGATTGATTGTATTTGGACTTTACTTATTTATCATTTGTAAAATTCTTGTTTTAATCAAACGCTGTTCAAACCGTTACGGTACTTATATTGCATCTGGAATCTTTGCAATCTTCTCTTACCATTTCTTTATTAATGTTGGAATGGTTATGGGTATAATGCCAATTACTGGTATTCCTTTACTTTTTCTGTCCTATGGAGGTTCTTCTTTGTGGACTGCAATGACTTGTATCGGTATTATTATGAGCATTAACTACAGATTAAGAGATTTTAAATAAAATTATATATTTTTAGTTTTTCAATAGCTGTAGCCATACAGGAAGTTATTGTAGGCAATAACATATTTCACAACAGCTAATGATTCTGTGCAATACGGAAACCGAATGCAAGCCCAACTAAAGCACCGCCTT
>JAEDFM010000071.1 GCA_016292805.1 Treponema sp.
CTGATATCAAGACTGAATCCGTCTATTACAGAAGAATTCAGAAAAGACAACAACAGATTTGTATACAATAAAGATAAAGAAATGAAAGACAAATGAATGACTTTTTATTACAAGACAGACCCCAGAAAATCCGCAGCATTAATTAGCTGCATAATCCATCAATAACCATCGCTCATTTCGCGGTTAGCATCTTTTTTACAAAGTTCATCGTAAACTAAAGATCGTTTGCGAAGTTCTTCTTTTCTTTCTTTTGGGAACGGCATATTTCGCCAGAAAATTCCACGAACATCCTTTTCAAGACGTTGAACACCTTCTGATTCTTTAGTCATCCATAAGATATAATCTTCAATGAAGAACTCTTTCAAATCTCCTTTAAGCTTCAACTGTTCTGCATGCTGGTAATACTGACCAGTTAAACCTTCTTCCATCCAGTAATATGAAGCTTTTTCTTTAGCAACCTGCCAACGCAAATCAGCAACAGCAGTAAGAACCGCAATCTTTAAATCTTTTGGATACATTGGAATAACAATACGACCACGGCTTGTTACACGATTGTAACGGTCAAAAGGTTCCCAGCAGAAACCACGATCTCCGTATGTTGGAACAAGAAGAACATAAGGTACAATTCTGTTTGGAATATTCTTATGAATACGATGGAATACACCTGGATCAATTGATTCAATCCATCTTAAAACTTCTATTACATTTTCACGGGTACCAGTTCCTCGTTCTGTACAATGATAGAATTCACGGGTAAAAATTGGGAACTGATTACCACGACGACCTACAGTCATTTTTGCCATCTGACGAACAGTTTCAAATTCAATTTTTACTGCTTCTGTATCGTTTGTTTGAACAGGACCATTATCCGTAATCTTGTTCTGAACATTATCAAAAGTAGCCTTTGATTCCTGATATTCAGCAAGACACTTTATAAGTTCCTTATCATTTTTAGAAAGACGATGAATCAAATCTGTAATTTCTGGGAAAAGCTTTCGCTGGAATTCAGAAAGCCCCTGACGGTGAGGTTCAAGTCCCATAATCGGCTGATGATCAGTAAGAGCTTCAATTTTATCTTTAAGATCATTTTCCAGCATCTGTCGTTCATTTTCTTTAATATTTAGAAGGTTTTCCGCACTCTGAAGCTTTCCAGAGTTTTTAGATTGAAGCTGCATTAAGCGAGACTGCTCAACCATAGCGACTTCGTCAGCAGACATATTTGCAGTTTTGTGAGACTGTTTTTTTTCATCTGTTGCAGAATTTGTCATTTTACCGGTGGCAATTTCTTTAAACCATTCATCAGTATAAAGAATTGGTTCGCCAGTATTGTTTTCAATAAATATTTTAGAAAAGTAAGCTTTCTGTTCTTCTTTAAATAAAGATGGTAAAAGAACTCCGTAACGAACAAGCATTTTTTTTGGCATTGGTGTAGATGAACTGGACATCTTTCCAACCATTCCACGAAGCAATTCCCAATATGCGGTTACAATCTGCTGACGGTAAACAGCACGGTCTTTTGGATCCTTACTTGTTAAATATTTAGATAAAACCTGGTGAACACGCTGGGCAGACTGGTTTTCCCCTGTTAAAACAGTCTTATAGTATGATTTATCATTATAAACTTCTATTGGAGTATCACTAATAGGATTTTCAATTGGATCAAAAGAAGTTTTACTTAAATCAACTTCATGAATTGATCTTTTGCCACCTGTTCCATGAACTACTTCATCCACAGATTTAGAGAAAAGAGATTTTCTTTTTGTTGGTACATCAAATTCCTCAACATTATCCAAAATATCATCAGGACTTTCAGATGAGTTTTTTTCAGCCTGAGAAAGAAGTGCAGCGATTTCTGGGTCTAATTCTTCGTCCATATATACTCCAAAAAATGATGGTTAATTATAACATGTAAAAAGTGAGGGCGCAATAAAACACTAATCAACTTTCCGCTGACGGATTATGTAGTCATAGTAGCCATTTTGCTGAAGCTTAGATTCCATTTTAGGGATGTCCCCTGCTGGTACTTTTTTTATTACAACCCTGACAGCAGTTGAGGTCTTCTGAAAAATTATATTTTTAAAGCCCTGCTTCAACATTTTCTGAGCCAGCTTATTAGCGGCCTCTTTTGTAGAAAAAGCTCCAACCTGAATATCCCAGAAAGTTCCCTCCGGGTAAGATTTAGTAGTATTTTTTTTAAGGTCTGTCCCCGCTGGTATTGCTGTTGAAAGCTTTTCACCTTTTTTTGCCATAAATTTTACAGCGCTGGCAGCTGTCTGCTGGCTCATTTTTGTATTAGGGCCAAGTTTAACAATTTCTATACGGGCTTTACAAGTTCCTGTTCCAATCATTCCTAATTGAACTGCGGCAGCTTTGGACATGTCAGCTTCTCTCCCAACAACAAAGGGACCTCTGTCATTTACGCGAACCTGAACTGATTTTCCATTGTTTAGATTTGTAACTTTTAAGACTGTATTGAAAGGGAGAGTTTTGTGAGCACAGGTAAAAGCATTCATATTAAAAATTTCACCATTAGAGGTCTTTTTCCCATGAAAAGCTTCTGCATAATAAGAAATTACTACGCCATTTTTATAAATCTGGCCAAACATTGTTGAAGCCAAAAATACAAACAAAAAAGTTATAACAGCTTTTTTCATGATATAATTATCGGAAGTTTCGGGGGATAATATCATCATGAAAACAGTTGTTAAAGAATTAAGCTATGAAAAAGTTTTAAATATAAAAAAAGGAAAAGCTCAAAAACCAGTAAAACCTGCCCTCTTCTGGCGCTGGCTTATGAAAACACTTGGGAAAGGTGAACTAAAATCCTGTAATTTTACCTGGAATTCTGTTGGAATGGAAAATCTAGACAAAAATACGCCCTGCCTTATCCTTATGAATCATTCCTGCTTTATGGATTTAGAAATTGCAGAAACAGTAATGTATCCCCGACCTATGAATATTATCTGCACCAGCGATGGATTTGTAGGTAAAAACTGGCTGATGCGACATATTGGCTGTATTCCTACAAACAAATTTGTAGCAGATTTTGTAATGCTTAAAAATATGAAATATGCATTAGAAACACTTCATTCCAGTGTATTAATGTACCCTGAAGCAAGTTATAGCTTTGATGGAACAGCAACTCCTCTTCCTGACACTTTAGGTAAATGTCTTAAGTTATTAAATGTTCCAGTCATAATGATTCGTACTTATGGAGCCTTTGCTCATGACCCTTTGTATAATAACCTGCAGAAACGCAAGGTTAATGTAAAAGCTGATGTTAAATATCTTCTTAGTCCACAAGACATTCAAAGCAAATATGTAGATGAGTTGAATCAAATTTTAAAGACAGAATTTACATTTGATAACTGGAAATACCAGCAGGAAAACAACATAAAAATTACAGAACCATTCCGCGCAGACTATCTGAACAGGGTTTTATATAAATGTCCCTGTTGTAAAACAGAAGGAAAAATGATTGGTCAGGGGACAGACCTTTTCTGTACAGCTTGTGGCGAAAAATGGTCATTAAACGAATCAGGATTTTTGGAAGGAAAATGTTTTACTCATGTACCAGACTGGTACAATTGGCAGCGTTCTGAAGTTTGCACAGAAATCAGTAATGGATTATATGAAACAAAATGTGATGTAGATATTTATATGATGGTTAATACAAAAGCTATTTATAAAGTTGGCGAAGGCACACTTATTCATAACAAAGACGGTTTTAAGCTAACTGGTTGTGAAGGAAAACTAAATTACACACAAAAACCAAAAGCCAGTTATAGCCTTTATTCCGATTATTACTGGTATGAAATTGGAGATATGATTTGTATTGGTGATATGAAAACCCTCTACTATTGTTTTCCAAAAGGCAAAGGAGATGTTGTTGCAAAAGCACGCATAGCCACAGAAGAATTGTTCAAAATATGTATTTAATACTAGATTTTTTTTTTGATTTACTGTAATTTAAATACAGTCTTGGGGAATTAGCTCAGTTGGCTAGAGCATCGGCTTTGCAAGCCGAGGGTCAGGGGTTCGAGCCCCCTATTCTCCACTAAATCCTGAAACTAAGTTTCAGGATTTTTTTTTGCCCTTTTTTTTCTGTACTATATCTAATCTATCCACCAACTTAACAATACACAAATTTGACATTTTTCTCTATATAATATCAGATATATTTCTCGACATATATACTGATGTATATTATATTCATTTATAGATAAATATATAGGAGGCTAAAATGGTTACTGCACAATTTAATGCGATTAACACACTAAAACTTATAAATGCAATTATCCCAATCACTCGATTTAACAAAGGAGAAGCAGGAAAGATTATTGATGAGGTTCAGCAAAATGGTCCTCGAATTATTGTGAAAAATAACGTTCCTGAATGCGTAATTATTTCTATTGAAGATTACAACAGTCTTACAGAAGCGGCAAATCAAACTGTAACCCTGAATGTTTCTAAAGAAGAGGAAGAAAAGCGTAAGGAATTTATTAAAAAGATTCGTGCCAATGTTCAGCCTCCTCTACCTCCACAACTGAGTATAGAAGAAGCACTTGCAAGATATGGTTCTCAACCAATTAATATTGATGAAGAAGCCGTTAATGAATTAAGGAGAATTAGTGCATTATGATTTTATGTGATACTAATGTTCTGATTGATTATTGGAACAATCCAAAAGAACTGCTGAACTTAAATATCTCAAAAGATAAACATTCAATTTGTGGAATTGTAAAATCTGAACTTTTACATGGTGCAAAAACTGATGATGAAGCTGACAGAATGCTGGGTTTTTTTCAGTCTTTTAATTTAATCACCATTGACGAATACGACTGGGAATTTTCGGGACTCATGCTTCAAACTATCCGCAAACAAGGCTTTACCATGCCAATTTCTGATGTATTGATTGCCTATCTGGGAATTAAATACGATATTCCAGTATGGACAAAAGATCATCATTTTAAAATTATTCAGGCAGTTTACCCGGAATTGAAGTTGTACGAAGGATTTGAAATTAATTAACCGCAAATAAACACAGATTAACGCTGATGACGGATTGTTTTTAAGGAGGAAGAACTATTCTCTCTCAATTGTAAAACCCCAGAAAATTCTGTATATTTATTGAAGAAATTGTACATTTTGAAGTGCGTTAGGGTATGGAGCCACGCCGAAGGCGGTCCGAAGGACTGAGCGTAGCGGAATGGCGGAACACCCGACCTTGAGCGATAGCGAAAGGTAACGCCCACAGGAGATATAAATGGCAGATACAATGCATGCTTTGGAAAAAAATCCAAATTGGAAAGGACGCCGGGGACCAGTTGTTCTGGTTATTATGGACGGTGTTGGTTATGGTAAATATGAAGAAGGGGATGCTGTAAAGGCTTCGAAAATGAAGTACCTGGACTGGTTCACAGCTAACTGTCCACACACACAGCTTAAGGCTCACGGTACAGCTGTTGGTCTTCCAAGTGACGATGATATGGGTAACTCTGAAGTTGGTCACAATGCTATTGGTTGTGGTCGTGTTTTTGCTCAGGGTGCTAAGCTTGTTGGTGAATCTATTTCTTCTGGCACAATGTTCCAGGGTGCTACTTGGAAAAAGCTTGTAAAAAATGTTCAGGATAAAAACTCTACATTCCACTTGATGGGATTGGTTTCTGACGGTAACGTTCACTCTCACATTGATCACCTTAAGGCTATGATTGCTCAGGCTCACAAAGAAGGTGTAAAAACT
>JAEDFM010000072.1 GCA_016292805.1 Treponema sp.
CCCCTTACGGCCGCACTGCGTTGCGTCCTATCCTCTCTAGCGGGGACACCCCGCAACGCCCCGATGACACTCTGAATATTCTTTCCAAATCCACCGATGTGAACCTGCTCCGAAAAAATGTAGGCATGGTTTTCCAGAAGCCTAATCCTTTTCCTATGAGCATTTACGATAACATTGCATACGGGCCTCGCACTCATGGAATTAAAAAGCGCGGTGAACTGGATGAGATTGTAGAAACTTCTTTGCGTAATGCGGCCATCTGGGATGAGTTTAAAGACAATCTTAAAAAGTCAGCACTGGAATTAAGTGGCGGGCAGCAGCAGAGACTTTGTATCGCCCGAGCATTGGCTGTACAACCCGATGTTCTTTTAATGGACGAACCAACTTCTGCCCTGGATCCAATTTCTACCAGCAAAATCGAAGACTGCGTTATGCAACTTAAGGAAAAGTATACAATTATAATTGTTACTCACAATATGCAGCAGGCCGTTCGAATTAGTGATAAAACAGTTTTCTTCCTGCTTGGCGAAATTATTGAAGCTGGTGAAACAGAACAGATTTTCAGTAAACCAAAAATGAAAAAGACGGAAGACTATATTACCGGAAGGTTTGGATAAAGTGACAGAGGGTACAGCTCCCACATGTATGGATGTGCTCCAAACGGGGCGTTGCGGGGTGTCCCCGCAGAGGGGGTAGACCGCAACGAAGTGCGGGCGCAGGGGGAGACTTCCCCCTCATGGAGAAAATTATGCGTGAAAGATACGAAGAAGAATTACGAAAGTTGAACATTTCCATTATTAATATGGGAAAAATGATAGAGATTGCCATTGAAAGTTCCATGCTGGCATTGATGGGGCGTGATGTGGAAGCGGCAAAACAGGTGGCGAAAAATGACGAAGCCATTAACGATATGGAACGGGATATTGAGGCTCAGTGTATGAAGCTCCTCCTGCAGCAGCAGCCAATGGCTACCGACCTGCGCTTGATTACCGCCGCCTTAAAAATGATTACCGACATGGAACGAATTGGAGACCACGCTGTAGATGTAGCGGATTTGGTATTGAGTGTTCCAGACTGCAAATACGGCAAGATGAATGAAATCATTGAGCTGTCTACACAGATTATTAATATGCTTCACAATGCGGTTCAGTCTTACATAGAAAAAGATTTCAACAAAGCCAAAACTGTAATTGCCCACGACGATGTTATTGATGATTTGTACCACGCCATTAAGGCAGACCTGGTTCAGAAAATCCGAGATACCAGCGAGGGAGAAACAATTCTAGATTATCTGCTGATTGCAAAATATATTGAGCGGATTGGCGACCATGCTACAAATATTGCCCAGTGGGTAATTTTTGCGCTTACTGGGGAACGGGAATGAGATATTTTAGAAGGGGAAAGCCTTCCCCTGGCTCGCACTGCGTTGCTCGCCACCCCTTCAAGCGGGGGAACATCCCCCGCAACGCCCCCATCCTTTTTTTAGGTCTGTCCCTCTTGTTCATTTTTTTGCTTTTGCTTCTTCCTACCGGTTTTGAAGGAGCTTATCAGTTCAAAGATGCCATTAAATGCAAAGTGGAAATTCTTGAAGTTGATAATTCTAGCCTTATAGACACTGGCCTTATTCGTACAGGCCAGCAGGTTTGTAAAGTCCGTTTTTTGAATGGCAAATTTAAGGGACAAACCTCTGAAGGGTGGAACATGCTCAGTGGGGCACTTTCACAGGATAAACTTTTTCATCCTGGAGACAAAGCTCAGGCGGTGGTGCATCATGATGATGGGGAAATAATTTCCGTAAATCTTATAGATTTTTACCGCTTAGGAGGCGAACTGATTCTAGCTTTGGCTTTTGCACTTTTCCTTGTTGTTTTTGCGCGGGGCGTTGGTGTACGGTCAGTTCTTTCGTTCGTAATTACAATCCTAGTTTTGTGGAAGATTTTGGTACCGCTTTTCTTAAAAGGTTTTAATCCTATTTTGACAGGATTAGTTGCTGTTGCAATTATGACCTTTATAATTCTGGCTCTTGTTTACGGCTTTGATAAAAAACTTCTGGCATCATTTTGCGGTGCAATGTCCGGCATCATATTTGCCATGGTACTCTCTATTATTTGCAGCAGGGCTTTTCATATTCACGGAGCTGTGATGCATAATTCGGAAGCGTTGCTTTATTCTGGGTTTCAGGATTTGAATCTTACGCAAATTTTTATGGCTTCAGTTTGTATAGGAGCCAGTGGATCTGTAATGGATTTAAGTGTGGATATTACATCATCAGTTTCAGAAGTTGTACGAAACTGTCCAAGCATTTTAAAAAAAGAAGCAATCAAATCAGGACTTACAGTCGCCCGTGCCGCCATGGGAACAATGACCACAACTTTGCTGCTGGCCTATTCAGGAACCTGCATTGCCATGCTTATGACTTTTATGGCTCAGGGCACTCCAATCTATAATATTTTGAACAACAATATTGTTGCTTCAGAAATCATCAACACAATTGCCGGAAGCTTTGGACTTGCCATGACCGCTCCTCTGACAGCGGTGATTGCAGGAACAGTGCTGGCGGAATAGTTTTTTGCGTTAGCGCTGGGAGTGGTGCGAAGCAGTCCGTTAGGGTCGGCCGTAGGCAAGCCACGGACATAGCAACCTGCAGTGAGTGAAACGAACGAAGGGTAACGCCCTTTTTACAAAAGCTTAACACAACCTTCATGAAACCTTAATAAAGGACATTCATATTTGCATTGTCACTAGGAGTATCAGCAATTTGAAAATTGCTAAATCAAAAATCCGGTGGCAAGGACAAAATATGAAAAAAATAGTTTCTGCTATGTTAGCAGGTATGATGGTTTGCTGTGCATTAAATGCTCAGTCAATTAAAGTTGTAAATACGTTTGGTGGCGATGAAGACAGCACAGGTGGTTCTGATTTGTTTACATTTGAAAATCAGAAGAATGATGATGGAACTTACAAAAATAAGTATGAAAATAAAACTCGTGTAAGTAACAGACTTCAGCTTGATGGAAGTGCGGGAAAATTTGATGGTCGTGTTCGTTTGGAATTTGCCACAACAAAACTTAACGGTAAAGAAAGTATAACTCGCCTTCGTGGTTACGGTCGCTTTAAACCAGTAGATCAGTTTCAGCTTATTGCAGGTAACGACTTTTCTACAAAAGTTGCAATCGATGCAGGTTATCTTGCAGCCAGTGATGATAATCCAAAATATGCCCGTATTTTACAGAGCGGTTTTGGTGCAATCAGTAACTGGAAATTCGGAGAAGATAAAAATATAAATTTAAAAATTGCTGGTGGCGTAAAAGGTGCCGATGATTCTTTCCTTGATGCAAAAAATTTTGGCTTAGATGCTGGTTTAAATTTTGGAATGGAAGGCGTATTTTCCGCTGGTGCTGCATTCCTGAATGTAACAAGTGACACACCTACAATTGGTGCATTTGCCGGTATTAATGCAATTGAAAATCTTACATTGAACGCTGGTTATATCTACAACGATACAGATACAGATTATATTCCTGTAATTTCAAAAAATGCTTTGTCTCTTACTGCTGGTTATAATTTCAAAGACTTGGGACTTTTTACCGCTGCAGATGTTATTTTTGCAATTGGTGAAGAAAAAACTCCTTTCCTTACAAAAGTTACTGTGTCGTACAACGCAACTGAAGATATTTCTGTTGGTGTAAAAGCAAAAGTTTCACTCATGCTAGGTGATAACGATTCTGTAAAAACTGAACTTTACCCAAATGTTACTTACAAATTGGCAAGCAAGATGGGCAGTCTTACAACAGGTGTTCGCATGAATCTTGATACAAATGGACTTTCAAAAATTGCAGTTCCTTTCAATTGGAAAATTACTTTAGCTGACATTAAAAAATAGGGCGTTACCCTGCGCTTTGCTTCGGGTCGCTATGTTCCGGGTTCCGCTGTCGCTTCAGCCTCCTCGGGCTACGCCCTGCGGTGGCCGCCTTCAGCGCCCTGCACAGCGCTAACGCAATCCACAAAACTTTTTGAGGTATAAAATGAAAAAATCAAAATTTACAAGTGCAGTTATTTTAGCACTTCTTGGACTTTCTGCACTTCACGCAGAAACAAAAATTACCGCAACACCTACAGGAAAAGGGACTCCAAAATATGTTTTTGTATTCGTTGGTGACGGAATGAGTTACCCGCAGATTCAGAGTGCTGCTTACTACACAGGTAAAGATGCTGCAGGCATTGTTGACGTTGTAAAGAAATCAGAGGACCCTTCTGATTCACCGGAAATGAAAGCATTAAGTTTCTACAATTTCCCTGTAGCGGGTTCAGCAAGTACATACGATGCAACATCATTTGCTCCAGACTCAGCTTCAACAGCTACATCAATCTTCACTGGATACAAGACTCATTCATCTTCAATCAATGTGGATATTACAAAGAAGATTAAATACCGCACAATCGCAGAACAGCTCCGCGATCAGAAAAAATGGAAGATTGGTGTAATTTCAACAGTAAACCTGAACCACGCAACACCTGCCGCAACTTATGCTCACCAGGCAAGCCGCAAATCGAATTATCCGATCGGACTTGAACTTGTTGAATCAAACTTTGATTACTTTGCCGGTGGTGCTTTAATGGAACCACAGGACAAAAATAAGGATAAAACATCAATTTATGATCTGGCAAAAGATGCTGGTTACAAAGTTTGCTTTGACCAGAAATCTGCTGCAAGTCTTAAGAACGGCGATAAAGCTCTTGTTATTGCAGAAACTCTTGCGGATTCAGATTCTATGAGCTACGACAACGACCGCAAAAAAGGTGAATGGGCTCTCCGCGATTATGTTCGTAAAGGAATTGAAGTTCTTGATAATAAAAAAGGTTTCTTTATGATGGTAGAAGGCGGAAAAGTTGACTGGGCCTGCCACGCAAATGATGCCCGTTCTTCAATTGCAGATACACTTGCTTTAAGCGAAGCCGTAGAAGAAGCAATTGCTTTCTACAACAGACACCCAAAAGAAACCCTCATTCTTGTAACAGCAGACCACGAAACTGGCGGACTTACAATCGGTTATGCTGGTACAGACTACAACTTGTTCTTCCGCACATTGGACAGCCAGAAAATTTCTTATGCAAAGTTTGATTCAGATTATGTTTCTGCTTACAAGAAAAACAGTGTAAGTTTTGAAACAGTTATGGCTGATGTAGAAAAACTTTTTGGTCTCAAACTTCCAGGAAGCAACGGCCTCGATGAATCAGATAAAAACGGCGGGCTTGTACTTACAGATTATGAACTGGGCCGTATCAAAACTGCTTACGAAAAAACAATTAGTGGTGACAAATCTCGTAACCAGATGGAATACGATCTTTACGGAACTTACGAGCCTCTCACAATTACAATCACACATGTACTGAACGCAAAATCTGGACTTGGCTGGACAAGTAACAGCCATACAGGTTTACCAGTTCCAGTATTTGCTCTTGGTGCTGGTCAGGAAGAATTCAAAGGCTTCTACGACAACACAGAAATTTACAATAAGATGGCAAAGCTTACTAAGGTTGTAAAGGATTAAACCCTGAATATCCCCACCTGTTGCAAAAGCAACTGGGAACGCCAACTTATGGTATAATTGAAATATGAAAAGCCCAAAAGAAATCAGTG